>JAXDPG010000258.1:0-3054 GCA_034668485.1 Sphingomonadales bacterium | reverse complement strand
GTAGGTGACTCCGCCGACCGTCTCGACCGGGGCCGGGCCGTAAGTGAGGCCGCCGGGCGACCCGGTCGGCGAGGTGAGGGACACCGGAGTCGGGCCGTCCTGGATCCAGGCCGTGGTCGCGGGCACGAAATGCTCGGACAGCGGAGTCGTGCGCAGGTCGACGGTGAGCACGGTGCCGCCCGGAAGCTGATGGAAGCCTTCCTCGGCGAAATCGTCATTCTTGCCCGTGGAGGGGATGGCGGTCCAGGTCAGGGTCGCCGGGTCGAGCGACCACATCGCCTTGCTCAGCTTGCTTCCGTAGATGAAGCGCCCGTCGGGAAGCACCGTCGAGGGGACGTCGCCTATGTAGGGTTCGCCCGGCGGGGCCGGGATCATCGTCCACGCGTTCGTGACCGGATTGAAGACCGCCGACATGTTGGTGAGCGCGTGCGGGCCGAACGGGAGGTGGTAATCGTCCTGGTTATACTCGCCGCCGACGAACAGCACCCGGCCGTCGGCGAGGACCGCCTCGGCCGAGGCGTAGGGCGCGTAACCGGCGGGCGGGGAGGGGAGGTGCGTCCAGGTGCCGGCGGCGTAATTGCCGCTGGCGTCGGGCGTCAGCCGATAGAAGTCGCCCGCGCTTTGCCCCGGGCCGGCGGCGGGTGCGGCCTGGGCCATGACGCTTCCGTCGGTCAGCAGCATCGCGAGATAGACCGGAACCGGCGGCTGGCTGGCCAGGGTCTGCAGGGTCGGCGCGGGAACCGGTGGAGGCGGTGGAGGCGGTGGCGGAGTCGGCACCGGCACCGGGGCAGGATTGCCGCCCGAGCCGCCCCCGCCGCCGCAGGCGGACAAGGCCAGCGAGGCGATGATCGAGGCCGCAACAACCGATCGTGAAAGCCGCCCCATGGCCCCGACTCCCCCTTGAAGCCGGGAAGAGGATCATAGCGCCGGGCCGGGCGCAAGCCGGGTGCGACGGAGGTGACTGTCACCGTGGCGACGGACTGTCACCGTGGCGACGGAGGTGACTGTCAGGCGACGGGGGTGACTGTCACCGTGACCGTCAGGCGTAATTTCCCGTGACGCAGGGGCTGGTCGCGCCGCTTCCGTCGGCGCCCCATTTGCGGAAGCCCTTGGAGTCGAGGTGGAAGCGCATGCCGGTATAGAAGCCGAGGCCGATCGAGAAGCGGCGGCCGGTGGCCCGGTGGAGGTCGCAGACGTCGCGGATCAAAGCGGCGCGGGTCAGATCCTCGTCGCGCGGGACGAGGTCGAGCGCGTAGAAGTGGCGGTGGGCGCTCGCCTTGGCGCCGCCGGCGCACTGGTTCAATTCCTCGTTGCGGAAGCCCGAGACGGCGTCGACCCGGCCGATCACGGGCTCGACCTCGGCCTTCACGAAGGAGAGGGTGGCGGCGATGTGGGTCCATTCGTTGGCCGGGGCGACCTCGAAGCGGGGGCCGCCGCAGTCGCGCCACTTGCTGGCGGTGCGGACCAGCTGCCAGGTCGGGACGACATTGTCGACGTCCGCGGCGTGGAGATAGGATTTGAACGAAAGCACCATGGCGCGGGCGCCGGGATCGCGCGACAGCCAGGCGAGATAGTCGGCCTTGCTCTGCCCCTCGGCCTGCTCCTGGGCGGCTGACGGCGTGGCGAAGGTTGCAAGGAGGGCGGCCAGCGCAAGCGCTGCGAAACGGATTAATTGTTGCATAACAGATAGATAGCCACAATCCGGCCATATTTCAAGGGGTCTGGCGGCGCACCGAATGTGATATTATAACAAACTTGGTTCGACGGAGAATGACGATGCGCAGCCTGTTGCCGACGACGGCCCTGCTCGCCCTGGCCGCCTGCTCAGGCGGGCCGCCGGACCTCCGCGGGGTCGCTCGCGACGAAGTGCTGGTCCAGGTCTCCGCCTCGGGACGGGCCGACGCCCGGCCCGACGAGGCGCGCTTCACCGCCGGGGTCGAGACGATCGCTCCGACCGCCCGCGAAGCGAGCGCCCGCAACGCCGCCACCTTCAACAAGGTGGCGGCGACGCTGCAGCGGCTCGGAGTCAAGGAGGACGATCTGCAGACCCGCTCGATCACCCTGGCCCGGATCGACTACGGCCCCAATCGCGGCCGCTTCCAGGCCCACAACCTCATCGACATCAAGGTCCGCGACATCAAGCGGGCGGGGGAGGCGATCGCGGCGATCAGCGAAGCGGGCGCCAACGTCCTGTCGGGCCCGGATCTGCGCGTTTCCGATCCGGAGAAGGCCGCCCGTTCCGCTTATGCCGCCGCCTATCGCGCGGCACGGGCGCGGGCCGAGACCTATGCGCAGGCGGCGGGCCTCAAGGTGGCGCGGGTGCTGGCGATTCGCGACGGCGGCGAGACGGGCGGCCCGCAACCTTATTACGAGGAACGGATGATGGAGGCGCAGGCGAGCAACGTCTCGCCGCCGGTCGCGGCGCCGCCGGTGCAGGCGGGAGTGACCAGCCGGCAGGTTCAGATACGGGCCGATTTCGCCTTGGCGAAATAGCCGACGCGCGGGCCGCCGCCTGAACGGCGGCTGACGGCCTCATTCAGATCGGGCTCAAGCGGGCGGCGGCATAAGCGTGTCGTGCCTGGCGGCCAGAATGCGTTGACCGCCGCCATCCAAGGAGTTTCAGAATGTTCAGGAAAATCACCCTCGCCGCCGCCGCCGCAGCGACCCTCGCCATGGTTCCGGCGACCGCCGAAGCGCGCGGCCGCACCGGCTATTACGATTCGGGCCGTTATGCGCAGAGCTATGGCGGCGACCGCTATTACGGCCGCAGCCAGCGTTACAGCCAATATAATTACAACCGCCGCTGTTCGGGCACGACCGGGACGGTGATCGGCGGAGTCGGCGGAGCCCTGCTCGGCCGCAGCATCACCCGCGACCGCTATCGCGGCCGCAGCGGGACCACCGGCACCATCCTCGGCGCCGCCATCGGAGCGCTCGCCGGCCGCTCGATCGACAAGTCGAGCTGCCGCAACCGCTACTAAGCCTTCGTCTTCCCTCGGGTAGCGTATCGAGGGCGGGGCCGGTCTCCTCACGGAGGCCGGCCCTTCTTATATC
>JAXDPG010000257.1:0-6913 GCA_034668485.1 Sphingomonadales bacterium | reverse complement strand
CTTCGTTCGACCCCGCGGGCTCTGCGTTCATCGGACCTTCCCCCCAGCGCACCAACATGGCGCCGTCCCCGACGGAAGTCGAGCCGAAGGCTATGGAGCCCTTTCGAGCGCGGCGCTGACCGCCGCTTCGAGCAGACCGACGTCGTAGGGCTTGCGGACAATCTCGAAATCCGCCCCGGCGGCGCCGACAATCTCCTCGCTGTAGCCGCTGGCGAGTAGCACCGGCAGCGACGGATGGAGCTGGCGGGCCAGCCGCGCCAGCTCGAGGCCGCTTCGCCCCGGCATGACGACGTCGCTGAACAGCAGGTCGACCGTCTCGCCGTCGAGCAGCTCCAGCGCCTCCTCGGCCGAGGCCGCGCTCAGCACCCGGTAGCCGAGCTCGTCCAGCAGGTGGTGGGCGAACTCGCGGACATGTTCGTTGTCCTCGACGAGGAGGACGTTGAGGTTGCGCGGCGCCTGGGCCGAGCGCGCTTTCTCCTTCGAGCCGCTCAGCGGCCGGTCGGTGGCAGGCAGGAAGATCCGGATCGCCGTCCCCTCGCCGGCCCTGGAGCGAATCTCGGCCCGTCCGCCGGCCTGGGCCGCGAAACCGTGGATCTGCGACAGGCCGAGGCCGGTCCCCTCGCCCAGCGGCTTGGTGGTGAAGAAGGGCTCGAAGGCGCGGTCGCGCACCTCGTCGGTCATCCCGGTGCCGGTGTCGGCGATCTCGATCATCGCTTCGCCGGGTTCGCCGGGGAGGCTGCGGGTGGTCAGGGTCAGCCGCCCGCCGTCGGGCATCGCGTCGCGGGCGTTGAAGGCGGCGTTGAGCAAGGCCGTCTCGAACTGGGCGAGGTCGACTTCGACCAGCGGCAGCGACGGGGCGAGCTCGAGCTTGACCTCGACCTTGCCGCCGAGGGTGCGCGCAACCATTTCGGCGAAGGCATCGAGCCGCACGTTGAGATCGGCCACTTCGGGCTTGAGCGCCTGGCGCCGGCCGAAGGCGAGCAGATGGCTGGTCAGGGTCGCGGCCCGGTCGGCCGTGTCCAGGATCGCCCGCAAATAGCGAGTCCGCTTCTCCTCGGTCAGCCCGGGCCGGCCGAGCAGGTCGGCGGCGCCGCGGATCACCGTCATCAGATTGTTGAAATCGTGGGCGACGCCGCCGGTCAGCTCGCCCAGCGCCTGCAGCTTCTGCGACTGGAACAAGGCCGTCCGCGCCTCCTCCAGCTCCTCGTTCGCCCGGCGCCGCTCGGTGATGTCGCGGGTGATCTTGGCGAAGCCGATAAGCTCGCCATGCTCGTCGTGGATCGGGTCGATGACGATGCTCGCCCAGAAGCGGGTGCCGTCCTTGCGGACACGCCACGCCTCATTCTCGTACTTGCCCTCGGCCAGAGCGACCGCCAGCGCGCGCTGCGGCTCGCCGCGCGCCCGGTCCTCCTCGGTGTAGTAGCGCGAGAAATGCTGGCCGACGATCTCGTCCACCTTGTAGCCCTTGATCGATTCGGCGCCGGTATTCCAGTTCGACACGCGGCCGTCGGGGTCGAGCATGTAGAGCGCATAATCCTTGACTCCCTGGACGAGCGTTCGGAAGCGCCGCTCGCTTTCCTCCAGGGCGAGCGCGGCGCGGCGCCTCTCGGTATCGTCGCGTGTGATCTTGGCGAAGCCGAGCAGCTCACCCTTGTCGTCGCGAATCGGATCGAGCACGGCATTGACCCAGAAACGGGTGCCGTCCTTGCGAACGCGCCAGCCTTCGGCCTCGAAGCGCCCCTCCCGCGCTGCCGCCTCGAGCGCGCGCGCCGGCACGCCCGCGGCGCGATCCTCCTCGGTGAAGAAGGTGGAGAAATGCCGGCCTATGATCTCCTCGGCCTCATAACCCTTGAACCGGACCGCGCCGGGATTCCAGGTCGCGACATAGCCGTCGGCGTCGAGCATGTAGATGGCGTAATCGGTGACCGAGTTGACCAGCAGCTGGAAGCGCTCGGCCGAAACATGGATGTCGAAACGCGCTCCGTCAGCCATGGGGTTCCCGTTGAAAAGAAAGCGCTCGAGACGCGACGAAACGACGGCCCTAATCCCGTCATTTCCTCACGGCAACCGGCAAAAATTCTTTTCCGCGGCGTGACTTGCCGCCGGATCGCCCTGGCTTGAACGTTTGCCATTGCGATCCGGCCGATGTAGCTTTCCCGCGTTGGAAGGAGGGGAAGTCATGGCTTTTGTCCGGATCGCGGCGGCCGCGCTGCTCATCGCGGCCGTGCTCGCGCCGCAGGGTGCCGCAGCGGCGGGAAGGGCGAGGGCGAAATACAATCCCAACCAGACGATCTGCGAGAGCCGCGACGAGATCGGCTCGCGCCTGAAGAAGATCCGAGTCTGCCACACCGCCCAGGAGTGGGAGGAAGTGCGCACGCAGGAGAAGGTGGGGTTGATGCGCAGGCAATTTAACGGCTCCCCCGGCGGCGGCGCCAGCAACGTCCGCGACGCCCCGCATTAGGCTTGCCCGCCCGCGGCCCGGACGACTTAGTCCACGACCACCGGCGGGCCGCCCGCGGCCGCCTTCGGCTTCCTCAGCAGCAGGACCAGCGGCAACGCGGCCACGGTGAGCAGCATCATCGCGTGGAAGTCGTCGAGATAGGCGATCATCAGCGCCTGCCGGTTGATCTCCATGTCGAGCATTGCCGCGGCGCTGTCGCCATATTGCCCGAGACGGTCGAGCAGTCCGGCGTCGGCCAGCGGCTGGCTGTACGGCGTGACGGTGGCGGCGAGATCGGAATGGCTGACCTGGAGGTTGCGGGCGAGCAGGCTGGTTACCACCGAGATGCCGACCGAGCCGCCGATGTTGCGCGACAGGTTCAGGAGGCTGGCGCCGGTCGTGCGGTAGCTCGGCGCCAGCGAGGCGAAGGCGAGGGCCTGCAAAGGCACGAAGATGAAGCCGAGGCCGAAGCCCTGGACGACGCCGCTGACGATGATCTCCCGCGAACCCATGACCAGGGTGAAGGCGGACATCTGCCAAAGCGAGATGGCGAGGCAGCTTATCCCGAAGAAGATGAGGATGCGGGCGTCGATCTTTCCGGTCAGCCGCCCGGCCACCATCATCGAGACGAGGGTGCCGACCCCGCGCGGCGCGGTCAGGAAGCCGGAATCGAGCACCGAATAGCCGAACAGGCGCTGGAGGAGCGGCGGCAGCAAGGCCAGACCCGCGAGCAGAAGCACGCCGGTCACGACCATGAACAGCAAGGCGAAGCTGAAATTGCGGTCGACGAACATCTTCGGGTCGAACAAAGGCTGCTTCGCGGTGGCGAGATGGACGACGAACATCCAGGCGCAGGAGGCGGAAAGGGCGGCCTCGAGCCACACTTCCCAGCTCTCGAACCAGTCGAGCTGCTGGCCGCGGTCGAGCATCATCTGGAAGGCGCCGAGCGCCAGAGCGAGGAGGGCGAATCCGAACAGGTCGAAGGCGCGCTTCTTCACCTCTGCCGAAGGCATGGTGCGGATGAGCAGGATAGAGCAGACCACGCCCACCGGCAGGTTGACCAGGAACACCCAGCGCCAGGAATAATTCTCGGTCAGCCAGCCGCCGAGCACCGGCCCGAGGATCGGCCCGATCATCACCCCCATTCCGAACATCGCCATCGCCCGGGCATGCTTGTGCGGCGGGTTGATGTCGAACAGCACCGCCTGGGCGATCGGCACCAGGAAAGCGCCGGAGACGCCCTGGAGGGCGCGGAAGATCACCATCTGGCTCAGGTTCTGCGCCATCGCGCACATCACCGAGGCGATTGTGAAGGCGATCACCGACCAGACGAACAGCCGCTTGCGGCCGACCCGGTCGGCGAGCCAGCCGGTGATCGGGATGGCTATGGCCGAAGCGACGATATAGCTGGTCAGCACCCAGTTGATCGTCTCCTGGGTGGCCGACATCGACGCCATCATGTGCGGCAGAGCGACATTGGCGATGGTCGTGTCGAGCACCTGCAAAAGCACCGCCATCATGATCGCGATGGTCAGCACCACATGCTCGACCCTGTCGAGGCTGAGCGTCGGCGGATGGTGGAGGGCAGGGGCGGCGGTGGCCACGGCGCTATTCCGTCACCGCCGAGCCGCCCGCTGCTGCGGAGGCGGCAGCGGCGCCTCCTTCGTGTCGATCTTCACCTGAGCCGAAAGTCCGGCGATCATCGGCCGCCCGGGATTCTCGTCGATCGCGATCCTGACCGGCACCCGCTGGGTCACCTTGACCCAATTGCCCGACGCATTCTGGGCGGGCAGCACCGAGAATTCGGAGCCGGTGCCGCGGCCGATGCTGGCGACGTGGCCGCGGATTCGGGTGCTGGGATAAGCGTCGAGGCGGATCTCGGCCGGCTGGCCCGGCGCCATCTTGTTGAGGTCCGTCTCCTTGTAATTGGCTTCGACCCAGGCCTGCTCGCTGCGCACCACCGTCACCACCGGCAGCCCCGGCACGACCGCCGCGCCGACCTGCAGCCGGTCGGTCTGGCTGACATAGCCGTCGATCGGCGAGCGCACTTCGGTCCGCTTCAGATCGAGCAGCGCCTTGTCGCGCGCGGCATAAGCGGCGGCGACGGCCGGCTGGCTGTTGGCCGGCCCCTGGGCGAGGGCGGCCTGCTTGATCTGCGCGTCGGCACGGGCATTGGCCAGCCGCTCCTTCGCCTCCTGGACGCCGTGCAGCGCCTCGTCGTAGCGGGCGCGCGTGGTGAAGCCGCGGCGCATCAGCTCCGCCTGCCGCTCGAAGGCGCGCTGAGCGAAAGTGACGTTGGCGGTGGCGCCCTGGATGTCGGCGCCGGTGCCCGCCGACTCCGCCTGCAGCTTGCTGACCGAGACCTGGGCGGCGGCGATCTGCGCCTCGGCCTGCTCGAGCGCGATGCGGTAGGGCCTCGGATCGATCCGAAACAGGAGGTCGCCGCGCTTCACCCGCTGGTTCTCGCGCACCATGACCTCGAGGATCGGCCCCGCCACCTCGGCGCTGACGGACACCTTGTCCTGCTGGACATAGGCATTGTCGGTCGCGACATAGCGGCCCGAGGTCAGCCAGAAATAGCCGCCGACCAGGACGATAAGCAGCGGCACCGACAGCATGAGCAGCAGCCGCAACCTTTTCTTCTTCGGCTGGACGGCCTCGTCCGCCGCGGCGGCCGTGATGGCGCCTTCCTTCATCATGCTCTCCGCCTGTCCTCGCCGCCGCGCCCGAGATTGGCGCGCACCCGGCCGAGAATGTCCCGCACGTGCGCCTGTTCCGCCTCGGACACGCCGTCCAACGCCTGGTCGAGGAAATCGGCCGCGAGATCGCGCAAATGCTCGATCACCGGCCCGGCCGCGGGGGTGAGATGGATCCGCCAGGCGCGGCGGTCCTCCCCGTCGGGCCGCCGCTCGACCAGCCCCGCCTCGGCGAGGCGGTCGATCATCCGGCACAAGGTGATCGGCTCGACGTCGAGCGCCTCGGCCAGAGCGACCTGCTTCGGCCCGTCCTCATGCCCGAGCCAGGCGAGCACGCGCCACTGCGCGCGCGTGACCCCGAGCGCCGCCGCCCGCCGGTCGAACGCCCGCCGCAAGGCGTGCGCCGTCTTCGCCACCTCGAACGCGAAATTGCTGTCCATGGCAGGGATATAATAAGCATGCTTATTATTTGCAAGCTGCTCGGGACGCTCCTGCCCGAGCCTGCCTCGGGCGGAACTTACTCATTCTGCAGATCGCCCAGAAAGATCCTCACCCGCTTCGCGTTGACGCCGACGTCGCTCGCCCCGACCCGGCTCACCGAGCGCATGTCGAGCAGGCTGCCGCCGCCGGGCGCCGGCCGCACGCGGAGGGCGACGTCGTCCTTGAAGTGGAAGAAGCGGCTGGTGTCGGTCGCTTCGACGATTCCGGCCTTCTCGTCGACCATCGCCATGTCCCAGCCGCGCGCCCGCGCCAGCGCCGCCGCCCGCCGCACCGTTTCGGCCGGCGGCGTCGCCAGGCGGATCGTCCGCAGGTCGCCATAATGCGCCCGGTGCACCGCCTTCCACCGCGCTTCGGGCGGCAGCGCCTTGAGCTCGGCTTTGCCTTCGTCCGGGATGTTCTCGAGATTGTCGGCCCTGACGGTCAGCCGTGTGAATTGCGGGACGTCGTCGAGATTGGTGGCGACGTCGTGGATCGCCGGAACGCTCTTCGCGATCCGAACGAGGTTGCCGAGGTAGAGGACGAAACCGAGCGCGACGACGAGCGCGAGGAGATTGGCCAGCATCAGCTTGCCCCGCCGCCGAGCCATGACCAGTCCGACGAGGCCGAGCACGGCACCCGCCGCGGCAGCGAAGAACAGATAGCGCAGCGAGCTCAGCCCGGCCCGGAAGCCCCACAGCCCCGTCGCGCTTCCGATCGCGGCGACCAGAGCGGCGAGCACCGCTCCGACGCCCAGCACCAACGCCGCCCCGGTGATCAGCGCAGTCCAATCCCGCTTCGTGTCCGCCATGTCGCCCTCCCTGTCGCCTCATGCTGCGCCCGCGCCGCGATCACCGCAAGGGCGGCGCTTTGCAATGCCGGTCGATATAGGCCTGGTGGGTCGGCATCGCCTCGGCCGCTTCGGCGGCGACCCGGCGGATGCCGGCGAGGATGGCGGCGGCGTCGACCTCGGGCCGTTCGTCGGCGAGCGGATCGTAGCGCTCCGGCCAGTTGAGCTGGCCGATATGGACGGCGAGCCAGCTCGGATTCTGGAACAGCTCGAACCCGCTCGCCACGAGCCGGCCATAGCGGCGGAAATGGTCGATCTTATACTGGAGCGGCGCCGGCACCTCCATCGCCGCGCACTCCCGCCAAAGCGGCGAGTCGTCCCTCTCGCTGAGGTGATAATGGAGGATCAGGAAGTCGCGGATCCTCTCATATTCCTCGACGGTGATGCGGTTGAACTCTGCGGCGCCGAGCGGATCGAAGTCGCGGTCGGGCCACAAGGCGAGCAGCCGCG
>JAXDPG010000256.1:0-9249 GCA_034668485.1 Sphingomonadales bacterium | reverse complement strand
GAAGCGCGCGTTGAGCACCTCGTGCTTCACGCCCTCCTTCTCGAGGAACTCCGCGAGCAGCTCCGACTTCTCGATCGAGACGGTTCCGACCAGCACCGGCTGGCCGAGCAGCTGCTTCTCCTTGATCGACTTTGCGATGGCGGCGAACTTGTCGTTCTGGTTCTTGTAGAATTCGTCGTCGTCGTCGATCCGCTTCACCGGGACGTGGGTGGGAATCGAGACGACGTTCATCTTGTAGATGTCCCAGAATTCGGGGGCCTCGGTGGCCGCGGTGCCGGTCATTCCGCCGAGCTTGGGATAGAGGCGGAAATAATTCTGGAAGGTGATCGAGGCGAGCGTCTGGTTCTCGGGCTCGATCGTCACCCCTTCCTTGGCCTCGACCGCCTGGTGGAGGCCGTCCGACCAGCGCCGGCCGTCCATCATCCGGCCGGTGAACTCGTCGATGATGATGACCTTGCCGTCCTTGACGATATAATCGATGTCGCGCTTGAACATGACGTTCGCGCGCAGCGCCTGGTTGAGATGGTGGACGACCAGCGTGTTCTCGAAATCGTAGAGGTTGGAGCCGAACAGCAGGCCGGCATCCTCGAGCAGCCGCTCCATCTTCTCGGTGCCGTCCTCGGTGAGGACGACCGAGCGCTGCTTCTCGTCGAGCTCGTAATCCACCGGATCGAGACCCTTCACGATGGCGTCGACGCGCATGTAGAGCTCGGACTTGTCGTCGGTCGGGCCGGAGATGATCAAAGGGGTGCGGGCCTCGTCGATCAGGATCGAATCGACCTCGTCGACGATGCCGAAATTGAACGCCCGCTGGACCATCGACTCGCGCTCGTATTTCATGTTGTCGCGGAGGTAATCGAAGCCGAACTCGTTGTTGGAGCCGTAGGTGATGTCGGAGCCGTAGGCGTCGCGGCGCTGATAGTCGGCGAGGTTTGGGACGATGACGCCGACGGTCATGCCGAGGAAGCGGTAGATCTGGCCCATCCAGTCGGCGTCGCGGCGGGCGAGATAGTCGTTGACGGTGACGACGTGGACGCCCTTCCCTTCGAGCGCATTGAGATAGACGGCGAGCGTGGCGACGAGGGTCTTGCCCTCGCCGGTCCGCATCTCGGCGATCTCGCCGCGGTGGAGGACGATGCCGCCGATCATCTGGACGTCGTAATGGCGCTGGCCGAGCGTCCGTTTCGCGGCCTCGCGCACCGTGGCGAAGGCCTCGGGCAGGAGATCGTCCAGCTCCTCGCCCTCGGCGAGGCGGCGGCGGAACAGGGCGGTCTGGTTGGCCAGCTCGTCGTCCGTCATCGCCGAAATGGTCGGCTCGAAGCCGTTGATCTTGTCCACGGTCTTGCCGAGCGTCCGCACGTAGCGATCGTTCGACGATCCGAAAATGGCCTTGGCGAGTCCGCCGAGCATAGCAAATTCCTGTCGTATCTGGGTGGTGCGTCTCGCGCGTCGCGGGCGAGCCGGGTTGTTCGAGGCTTCGGCGATCCGCCGCGGGCGGATCGATGCGGAGCGCTATTCCAGCCGCCGCTCGTCGACCGGGGGCGTCTGGCGGGCCGGATCGGCGGCGGCCGCCGGCTCGGGCCTGGAAACGGCGGAGGCCGGCGCCTCGGAGGACCGATGCGCGGCCGCCGCCACGCTGGTCGCCTCGGCGATCCGCGCCCCGGCATCGACGGCCGCCACCGCGGTGCGCTCGATCTGGCGCGCGTCGACGGCCCGGTCGCCGGAAATCAACCCGGTGAGTCCGGCGAGCATCGCCGAGAGGAAGAGCAGAAGTTCCAACAGCCGAATCCAGGGTCGGGCACCCACCCGCGAGCGCCGCGCCAAGCGACATAGTGATTGAGGATGGCCGCGTCCATGGGCCGGGCCCAGGATTGACGCTCGCGGCGGTTAAAGCCTAGCGGCATGCGCCATGGCCGAGCATCTCGAAGGCGGCTGCGCCTGCGGCGCCGTCCGTTACCGGCTCGAAAGCGAGCCGTTCGACGCGGGCTGGTGCCATTGCCGCACCTGCCAGCTCAACTCCGGCTCGCCGGCGATGGTCTTCGCCAGCGTCCCCGCCGGACATCTGGTCTGGACGAAGGGCGCCGACAAGGTCGCCTCGTTCAAGTCCTCGGGCTTCGGCCACCGGAGCTTTTGCGGCTCATGCGGCACGCCTCTCCTGATGGAGGTGGATCACCAGCCCGAGACGGTCGATTTCAGCGTCGCCACCCTCGACGCGCCGGAGCGGGCGGCGCCCGGCTTCCATATCTTCTGGGGAAGCCGGGTGCGCTGGTTCGAGCCGAAGGACGACCTGCCCAGGCACGAAAGGTTCCGGCCGGACACGAGGGGGCTCGAAGGGACCGAGCCGCCGGCCTAGGGTCCGTACTCAATACCCGCAATGGTCGGGATCGCCCGGAGAAGGCCACCGGCAAGGAGGGCGGCGCAGGCCGGGCTGGTTGCCCGGACAAGCGGCTCGACGTAGCCGGCGGCCTTCTCCGGGCGACCGCGAAGCGGCGGGCGGCTTTTGGGCCAGGGCTGCGTCCCTCGTCGGTCACGATGCGTCAGCATCGCTCCCTCCTCGCTCCTTGCCCTGGCCCAAAATCCGCTCCGTCACGACCGTTGCGGGTATCGAGTACGGACCCTAGAGCGCCGAGGGCGTCGGCTCCGCGAGCTCCCCTTCGAGCCAGCTCTGCAGCTGGGTCTTGGGCGCGGCGCCGACCTTGGTGGCGGCGGGCCTGCCGTCCTTGAACAGGATCATCGTCGGGATGCCGCGCACGCCGTATTTCGCGGGGGCGTCAGGATTGTCGTCAATGTTGAGCTTGACGATCGTGACTCGCTCCCGGAGCTCGGCACTCATCTCCTCGAGCGCGGGGGCGATCATCCGGCACGGGCCGCACCATTCCGCCCAGAAATCGACGAGGACGGGCTTGTCGGAGCCGAGAACGTCGTCCTGGAAGCTTGCGTCGGTGACGGTCTTGGTCATTGCAATCTCCTGAAAGGGTCGAACCGCATTTAGGAAGCCGCGGCCTCCGGCTCAAGCGCCGGCCGGTAACGGTCGAGCAGGCCGGGCGGCAGCTCGAACAGGACCGGCCCGGCCGTATAGAGCAATTTCGCTTCGACCGGACGGCCGCGGAAGATCACCTTCAGAGCCTCGACATAGGCGGCCATCTGGCGGAGGTGGGGCACGGGAACGTCGTCGACCGAGGCCGGGACCCGGCGGCCGGTCTTGAAATCGGCGACGAGGATCCGGTCGGGCCCGACCAGCAGCCGGTCGACCGAGCCGGAGACCACCACCCCTGCGCCGACCAGGGCGGCGATCGGCGCCTCAGCGAGCGCGTCCGGCCCGAACAGCTCGGCATGGGCCGGATCGCCGACGAGGCGGCAGGAATCCTCGACCAGCGATCGGCGGAGCGCTTCGTCCTCGACCCCGGCCGAGCCTTTCAGCCAGCTCTCGGCGCGGTCGGCGCGCTCGGCCGGAGGGACGTCGGGGAGCCGCTCGAACAGCTGATGGAGCAGCCGCCCCCGCTGCGCCGCCGCCTGCATCACCGGCGACGGCGGCGGATCGGCGACGTCGTCCTCGCCGAGGGCGGAGGGGGCGAGCGGCCGCGGCGGCCTCGCCTCGGCCGGCGCGGCGCTTCGGATCCATGACGGCAGGACGGTCTCGCGGTCGGCGCGGCGCGGCGGCGCCCGGGTGAATTGCTCGGGGTCGCCGAAGCTCAGCGCCCGCCCCCAATGGGGATCCTCCCGCCACTCGGCGCCGAGGCCGCCGAGGGCGAAATCGAGAGCGGTCCACCAGCTCGCCGCCGGCGGCCCCTTGCGGTCGGCCGGGCCGAGCGCGCCGCCGACGTAGAGCCGCTCCTCGGCGCGGGTCAGGGCGACGTAGAGCAGGCGCCAATGCTCCTCGCGCTCGCGGCGGTCCTGCTCGGCGAGCTGCGCGGCGACCGGCTCGGCGAGCTCGTCCCGGCGCGGTCGGAAGATCGGGATGCGGAGGCCGTCGGGGAGATTGATGTCGGCGAAGCTGCCGCGCAGGCCGCCGCCGCGCCGGTCCGGATCGGCACACGCGTCCGCGAGGATAACGATCGGAGATTGCAGGCCTTTCGAGCCGTGGACGGTCATCACCCGGACCGCGTCGAGGGGCGCGGAAGGGTCGCGCACGATCTCGACCTCGCCGCGGGCGAACCAGTCCAGGAAGCGCTGCAGCGACGGGCTCGAGGAGGCCTCGAAGTCGAGCGCCGCGGAGAGCAGTTCCTCGATCGGATCGCGCGCCTCGTTCCCGAGCCTTTCGAGGAGCTTATGGCGGCCCCTTAAGTCTCCGCTCAAGATCGTCTCGAGAAAGTTGTGGGGGGTCGCGTAATCGGCCATGGCGAGAAGCGAATGGAGGCCGGCGAGCGTCTCTTCGAAATGTGGAATCTTCGCCGACAATCGCGACTCTTCGCCACGAATGTTGGGCCAAAGTTGTCCCTCGCGCCGGAATGATGCTTCGAAAAGCGCGTCCTGCGTCCATCCGAACAAGGGCGAGACGAGCAGGGCGCCGAGGTTCAGATCGTCGAGCGGCTGGGCGGCGAAGCGCATCGCGGCGAGCAGGTCCTGGACGGCGAGCGGTGCCGACAGCGCCAGCCGGTCGACGCCCGCCACCGGCACCCCCTCGGCGTGGAGCCGGGCGACGATCAGCGAGGCGAGGTCGCCGCGGCGGCGGACGAGGATCAGGATGTCCTCCGGCCTGACCGGCCGCCGCTTCGCCCCCTCTCCGAGCAGGAAGGGCTCCCTGATCCAGTCGGCGACCTGGCGGGCGAGGCGCGCCGCATAATCGCGCACCACCTCGCTGATCCAGCCCTCCTCGCCCGCCTCCTCTTCCGCTTCGGCGCTGTCCGCGCTGAACGGAAGCCACAAGGTGACCGACCCCGGCCGGCGGAGGTGGCGGCTGCCGTGCGGGTTGGGCGGCCGCGGCAGCCCGAATGCGTCGGCGCCGAGATGCCCGATCAGCCCGTCGACCGCGGCGAGAATGGGCGGCGAGGAGCGGAAGCTGAGGTCCATCGACAGGTCGAGGAAGTCGCGGCCGACCTCCTGCGCCGCCCGGGCGAACCAGGCGCGGGCATATTCGAAGCTCTGCGGGTCGGTGCCCTGGAAGCCGAAGATCGCCTGCTTGTAGTCGCCGACCGTGAACAGGGTGCGGTGGCGACTCGACGCCCCCTCCCCGGCGAAATATTCGAGGGTGAGGGCGCGGACGATGTTCCACTGCGCCTCGTTGGTGTCCTGCGCCTCGTCGACGAGGATGTGGTCGGTATTCTGGTCGAGCTTGTAGCGCACCCATTCGCCCATGCCGGGGGCGAGCAGGAGCCGCTCGGCGAGGCGGATGAGGTCGTCGAAATCGAGGGCGGCATGGGCGCGCTTGGCGGTCGTCCAGGCCTCGGCATAGACCTGGCCGGCGCGCAGGCCGGCGGCGAGGCAGGCGACGAGGGAAGCGACTTTGCGCATCGCCAGCAGGCGCGAGCAGCATTCGGCTAGTTTCGCCGCATATTCAGCATATTCGGGATCGGCCTTAAGAAGGCCTGCACTCGTCTTGCGAGGATCACCGGACTTGGTCAGCACGAGCTCGGCCAACTCGCCGAGCCCTGTCGAACGCTCCGCGTTCGAGCGCTCCTGCCACGCCGCGATCACATCACAAGCGCTCAGCCCGGTCGCCGTCCCCCACGCACGATTGGCCTCCGCCAGACGGCGAAGGGTCGCGACGTCGAATAAGTCGTCGCAGCATTCGCCGGCGATCGCCTCGTCGATATCGCCCAAGGGCAGGCCGAAGGCCCGGCGGAGGCGGTCCTCGATGAGCCCGGGCGGCCCCAGTGACGTCATGGCGTCGGGGGCCCGGCCGCAGCGGCGAAGGAAGGCCTCGGCGGCGCCTTCGCCGAGGCGGTGGCTCAAGGCCTGGACGTCGGCGATCAGCCGGGAATCGCCTTGCTCCTCGGCCCGGACCAGCATCCCGGCCAAGGTCTGGCGCGAGAGCACCTGCTCCTCGCGCCCCTCGAGCGGCCGGAAGCCCGGCACCAGCCCCGCCTCGGCCGGGAAGGCGGCGAGCAGGCCCTGGGCGAAAGCGTGGATGGTCTGGATGCGAAGGCCGCCGCCGGCGGCGTCGAGCACCCGCGCGAACAGCCGGCGCGCCCGGGCGAGATCCTCTTCGGTGTCATGCGCCTCGCCGAGCGCGAACAGCTCCTTCCTGAGGTCGGAATCCTTGAGCCGCACCCAGTAAGCGAGCCGGCGGTGGATCCGGTCCGCCATCTCGGCGGCGCCGGCCTTGGTGAAGGTGAGGCAGAGGATGGAAGACGGATCGACGCCGGCGAGCAGCAGGCGGAGGACCCGCGCGGTGAGCACGTGGGTCTTGCCGGTGCCGGCGGAGGCGGACAGCGCGGCATGATCGCGGGGGGCCGAGGCGGAGAGCTGCTCGGCTTCGAGGAGGGCGAGGGGGCGGAGGCGGCGGGGCATTGGGGGAGAGAGGGTAAGGGCAATGGGGTGCGCTGCCTAGGCGCCACGCGGCCGGTCCCAACGGTCGGCTTAGTCGGAAGGAGCCAAGCCGCGGGCAATTTCCCCGAGGCGCTGGGCGAGCGGCGACCCGGGCTTCGCGGAGAAGATGAGCTGGTCGAAGATCAGGCGGTCGAGTCTCTCCCTCTCCGTTAGGTCGCGCGGATAGGCTTGCCGCGCGCCGGCAAGGTCGAGTGCGGACAAGGTGTTGCTCTCCGTCGTCGAATAGCAAGGGCTTTGCTCCCCAGCTTTGAAATAGCTGGCCGGAAACCAGTATTTCATGATCGAGGCATTATCGAATTCACTCCTCAGATAGGCCGATGACGCGCGTATCATCTTGAGATTGGCATCCACCTCGGCGCGGGTCCAGTAATTCGCTTTGCCTCCCAGGTAAGTGTAAAGGCCGGGACGACGTTCCTGCGCGTCGATCGTGTACCAGCCCTCCTCGTCGACCGTCGGCCGATAGCCCGCATCGTTGTAGAACCGAAAGTTGCATGCTGCCGCCGGACTCTGATGCTCGTGCTGGAAACCCAGCGCGTGGCCGAACTCGTGGATGATCGTCCCTCGCCAATCCTGGGGCAAGGACTGGTCGAATCCGGCCAGGTTCAGGGAGGTTTGTCCAGCGCCTCCGCCCTCGAGGGTCGAGTCCACGCTCTCATTTCCCACCAAGGACCACCGGCCCTTCTGGTCGAAGGCGACTCGGATCTCCGCTTCGTAGGCCTGGTCGTCGGTCGACCAGGTTCGGAAGCTGCCGTCAGCGTTGCGAAAGCTCAGCCGCAGGTTGGCGCCGTCCGGTCCCATCCATTCGAGAGCGGCCGCCTCAATCGCGGCGTGGAGCTCGGCTGTGCCTCCCCGGAACGCCACCCTGACGAGGCTTCCCACCGGCCACCTTTGGCTGAGGGGGACTATAAGATGAAAGGGCTGCGCGATCATCTTGCTGACGCCAAGCAGCTTTTGCTCCTGAATGCGCCGGCCGCGCAGAATGGCCTCCGGATAACCCTCCTGCATCCAATGAGGCGCGGCCGGTCCGCCGAGCTCGGGCGCGTCCTGTTGGGCCTGCGCAACATGGGGCTCGGCTGCGGCGGTGAAAGCCGCGGCGGCGAGCGCGCAGCGGACGATCACTCGCATTTGGTCGCCCCATTCGCGATCGCGGTCTCGCACACCCTCCATTTGTTGCGGTTCATTCGAGCCTCGATCTCGGCGCTCTCGGCGGTCCACTTCGCCGTATCGGTGGGCCCCTCCGCGTTGTGCAGCACTGCGAGGCCGGCCTCGGTGGCGGTGACGAGACCGCCGGTGACATTCTCGGCCGTGGCTTCGGAATTCCATTTGAAGGTCTGCCGCCGCCCGAATTCATCGAGGCTGAGGCCGATCGTCCGCGAACGGAAGAGACCGACGTCGAGGGACAGATAGTTGGTCGCGCCCCATTGCGGAACGACGATGGGGGCGGATGCCAGCTTCTCTCCCGGCTTGTAGCCGGAGAATCCGTGGAGGGCCGCCGGTCCGGGCTCAGCGGCCGCGGAGATTGTCACGGTCGCGGGCACCGGCGTGGCGAGGACGATGGCCCGCGTGCACTCGCGCCAGGTGGACTGCTTCCGTTTCATTTCGTCGGACGTCGCTTCCGGCATGGCGGAAAGCGCCGCCGGCCTGCAGCGACTCGCCGCCGGCCGATCGCCCATAGGGGCGGCAGCTGCCGACTCAACCGTGTAGTCGACGCCGAAAAGCGTCGATTTGGTATCGCAGCCGATCCCTGGAGCTCCGGCGGCAAGCGTGAAGTACGTGCCTGCCGCGTCCGGCTTCTCGAGCCTGCACGCTCCCGACGGATCCTCGGCCGCAAACCACTTGGCGAAGTCCTTGAGCGTCCAACGCACCGTCCCTTGGTTAGACACAGCCCCGCTGCCCGTCGGATTGCCCACATCGAGCGGCGCCGTGAGGGTCACAGTCAAATCCTGCTCTGTAATCTGGCCGATTTGCGTCGCCAGGAGCTGGATCTGCTCGCCCATCGCCTCGGCGTCGTCCGGATTGGCGCCGTCGAGGCCGTCACGCAGGCCGGCGATGGCCCCCTTAAGGCGGCCCACGAGCTCGAGGGCATGGAGAGTGCGTTCGTTGCATGGCCTCTCGGCCCTCTCCTTCCGTTTCGCATTAAGCTGCTCCGAGGTCGGATTGGCGGGGGCAGCCGCCACGACAGGCACGCCCGCGATCGCCGCCACGACGGAGCCGGCTACCTTGAGCACGTTCGTAACGACTGTGCCCGTCCGGTCCGACGAGGCGGCGTTGATCGACTTTATGGTGCGGCTGTCGTTCAGATCAACGGTGATCTCGCGCTTCTGGAGGGCCGACGAAAGATAGGCGCCGTCGAGGGTGAAAGCGGCCGTAGTGTCGGCGACTCCGGCGCTGGTGACCGCCAGAGTCGAGGTGGCCGTGACCCCGTCCTTCACGCAACGCTGAAGCACCAGCGCGCCGCCGAGCGTGAGCTTGGTCTTCGGCGTGAAATAGGGAAGGCTCGCAGCCCCGGGCGCCAAGGCGGCCCCCCAGCCTGAAGCAGGCACGAAGGCGAGCAGGGCGATCGCCGCCGCGCTCGTATATCGGTTCAGGTGATTCTTCATCTTGGCGCCCTCCTGATCAGCGCCGCGCACCGTGGGTGTGTGGCGCGCTGTCGAGGATAGCGGCTGGAAGACCGCCGCCGCGTGATTTACGTCACGCACTGCGCTCCCCACCGATGGGCATTCCAGCCGAATCGTCTCGCTTCCAGCCGCCGGGCAAATC
>JAXDPG010000255.1:0-4899 GCA_034668485.1 Sphingomonadales bacterium | reverse complement strand
CAGGCGGGAGCGAGCCAGCGCGCCAGCCAGGCCGCCAAGGGCACGACCATCTCGCGCAGGGACCTGCTCAGCGCCGCCGAGGGGGTGTTCGGCAAGGGCGCCGAGGGGCTCGCCGACCTGATCGAGGACCTGCTTCACGACCAGGGCGAGCCGAGCGCCTACATCACCGGCCGCGAGGCGGGCGGGGCGTTCGTCGTCGGAGTCCGCTACGGCTCGGGCACGCTCCACCACCAGGTCGAGGGCGACCGCGCGGTCTATTGGACCGGCCCCTCGGTCGGATTCGACTTCGGCGCCGATGCCAACAAGGTATTCGTCCTGGTCTACAACCTTCACGACAGCGAGCGCCTGTTCCGCCGCTACCCGGCCGCGGAGGGCAATGCCTATATCGTGGGCGGCTTCACCGCCAGCTATCTGAGGCGCGGCGACGTCGTGCTGATCCCGGTCCGGCTCGGCGTCGGCGCTCGGCTCGGAGTCAATGCCGGCTACATGCGCTTCAGCCAGAAGAACAGGTGGCTGCCCTTCTGACGGGACGGGCCTGAACAGGGCCGGACCGCTGGGGCGACGACCTAAGCCGCGTCCCTCAGCTCGATCGGCCTATGGCCGCGGCTGTGGGTGCCGGCGCCGCGGCTGGCCGCCGTCGCGAGCGGTAGCGCGGTGGCGCAGAACCCGCATTCGGCGGAGAAGCGCCCGACATACCAGTGGGTGCGGCCGCAGCCGGGGCAGTGGTTCACCTCGTTCTCGCGATACTGGATGCAATAGCCGCGATGCTGCGGATCGTGCGGGAAACTCTCGTCCTGAATTTCGAGAATGAAGCTCGCCATGGCCGTAACTCCTTCGAAAACAGGTGGAACCACTGGCACACGCTCCACCGCAGGCGGTGCTTGATCCGGCGCGGCGGTGCTGTCAGCCCCCCAAAATCGGCCGTTCCAAAAGGGGAAAGCGGAGGCTCAAAGGTTAAAGGGTGCCTGTCACCGGTTACGTGATCAGCCGCTGGAGGCCCTCGATCGTGTCGGCTTCGCCGGCCGGCTTGTCGGTGCGGATTCGCGAGATTCGCGGGAAGCGCATGGCGAGGCCGGATTTGTGGCGCTTGCTCGAGTGGATCGAATCGAAGGCGACTTCGAGCACCAGGCTCTTCTCGACCTCCCGCACCGGGCCGAAGCGCTGGACGGTGTGATTGCGAACGAAGCGGTCGAGCCACAGCAATTCCTCGTCGGTGAAGCCGAAATAGGCCTTGCCGACCGGCAGCAGCTCGCCTTCGGGCGTCCAGCAGCCGAACGTATAGTCCGAATAATAAGAGGAGCGCTTGCCGCTGCCGCGCTGGGCGTACATCAGCACGCAATCGGCGACGAGCGGGTCGCGCTTCCATTTGTACCACAGCCCCGTGCGGCGGCCCGCCGTATAGGGGCTGTCGCGCCGCTTCAGCATCACCCCCTCGATCGAGGCGTCGCGGGCGCCGGCCCGGATCTCCTCGAGCGCCTCGAAGCTGTCCGCCTCGATCAGGGCGGAGAGGTCGAATCTTCCGGGGTCGAGCTTCGGCACCAAATCCGCCAGCCGGGCTCGGCGTGCCTCCCACGGCAGCGGCCGCACATCCTCGGTCCCGTCGAACAGGATGTCGTAGAGGCGGACGAAGGCGGGATAGTCCTTCAGCATCCTCGCGGAGACGAGCTTGCGCCCCAACCTCTGCTGGAGGGCGTTGAAGCTCGCCGCCGCGCCGCCATGGGCATCGGCGCCCTGGAACTCGCCCTTGACCAGCAACTCGCCGTCGACCGCGCCGTCGGAGTCGAACGCCTCGGCGATTTCCGGGAAGGAGCGGCCGATATCGTCGCCGGCGCGGCTGTAGAGACGGGTCTCGCCGCCGGCGCGGACGATCTGCACCCGGATCCCGTCCCATTTCCACTCCGCCGCATAATCGTCGAGGGACAGGCGCAGCTCCTCGAGCGGATGGGCGAGCATGAACGGCCGGAAGACCGGCACATTCTCCGCCGTCGGCTGCGGCCCGCGCCCTTCCGCCCAGGCGAACAGGGGCAGATAGGGCGGACCGAGGCCGTGCCAGACCTCCTCGACCGCGTCGACCTCGAGCCCGAAAGCCTGCGCCACGGCCGTCTTGGCGAGCCGCGCCGAGACTCCGATCCGCAATTCGCCGGTCGCCAGCTTGAGCAAAGCGTAGCGGCCGCTGGCGTCGAGATGGTCGAGCATCGCCGCGAGCGCGCCCGGCGCCTCCGACCGGCCGAGGCTCTGCAGTCGCTCGACCACTGCGGAGATGCGGAGCGTGCCGTCGTCGATCTCGGCCGGCTGGTCGATCCGCTTGGGCCACAGCAAGGACACCGTCTCGGCCATGTCGCCGACATAGTCCCAGCTCATGTAGAAGAGCGTGGGATCGACCCTCTCCTCGACGATCGCCCGGATCGCCGCCGGCTTGACCCCGGGCAGATCGAGCTCGCCGGTCAGCGCCGCCAGCGCATAGCCCCGGTCCGGATCCGGCGTGCGCTTGAGGTAATCGCCGATCAGCTTGAGCTTGGCGTTGCGCGAGCGGGTGTAGACGAGGCCGTCGAGCAGCTGCGAGAAATCCCGCACCGTCTCAGTCCTTCGGTTCGAAGATGTCGCCGTAGCCGAGGCGGAGCGCCCAGGGCGCGAGGATGGGAAGGACGGGAGCCATTTGCGCGCGATAACGCTCCCAGCGCCCGCTCGCCTCCCGGTAGAGGGGGCGGATGACCTGCGAATAGCTCGGCGTGCTGATCGTGCCCCGGGCCTCGGCGGTGCGCCGGTGGTCGAGCACCGCCGGGTCCCACGTCAGGCCGAGGAAATCGAGCAGGGTCCTCGCCTCGCCCTCGAGATCGACGACCAGGGCCTCGTAGCGGACGATATGGACGCAGAGCGGCAGCACGCCGCGGCAGCGCTCCCAGAAGGCGAGGACGAGGTCGTAGAGCCGGGCGGCATCGCCGAGGTCGAGGAAATTGGCCATCGCATCGTTGATCGCGAAGCTCTGCATGAAGCAGGAGAGGACGACGTCGCAGGGGTGGCGCTGGGCGAAGACGATCTTCGCGTCCGGGAAGAGCCGGTGGATGAGCGGCGCGGCAAGGATGTTGAGCGGCAGCTTGTCGATCACGGTCCGGCCGTCCGCGTCGGGAAGGAGCCGGTCGAGCTCTTCGAAATAGCGATGCCGCAAACCGGCGGCCTCCGCCGCGTCGAGCCCGGGCAGCCGCTCGAAGCCGCCCAGCGCCTCGCCGACCCGGTCCAGGATCGGCTCCTCCTCGAGCACGGCGACGGCGGCATGGCCCATCAGCACGGTGTCGAGCAACGTCGTTCCCGAGCGCGGGAAGCCGACCAGGAAGACAGGCGCCGGGCGCTCGCCCGGCGGCGCGGGGGTCCAGCCCCGGAACCCGTCCGAGCCGACCGTTTCGGCCAGCGCCAGCACCCGCCGCCGATAGCCTGCAGGATCGGCGCTCGCGGCGGCGGGCTCCTCGGCGGCGATGGCGTTCGCCTGCCCGAAGGCCTCGAAGGCGGCCGCCGCGTCGCCGGCCTCGTCCGAGAGCTTGCCGATGAGCAGCGCCCGGCGGACCGGCTCGACCTCCGCGGGCGCCTGGCGCGCCAGCGCGAGCGCTTCCGCCGTCCGGCCCTCCTCGCGCAGCAGGAGCGCGCGCAGATAGGCGAGCTCGCCGGCCGGCACCCCTTTCGCCCCGGCTTCCGCGAGCAGCGGCGCGAGGCGGTCGAGCCGGTTGCCGCGCTCGAGCACGATGCCGAGCTCGAGCCAGGCGAGGCCCAATCCCGGCGCGGCGGCGACGGCCCGCCGATAGGCCGTCTCAGCCGCGTCGAGCGCTCCGAGCGCCGCATGAGCGCGGCCGAGCTCGAGCACCGCCTCGGCCTCCCGCGGCGCCAGATCGGCGGCGCGCGCGAGCGGCTCGATCGCCTCGGCATTCCGGCCGAGATGGCGCAGCAGCTTGCCGAGCTCGAGCCGCAGCGCCGGCTGGCCGGGATCGAGCCGCGCCGCCTCGCGATACGGTTCGAGGCTCTCCTCGAGCCGGCCCGCCGCGGCGAGGCCGGTCGCATAATTATACTGGATCGGCGCGAGGCCGGGCCTCAGCCGGCGGGCCCGCCCGAGCGCCTCGATCGCGCCCGGCAGGTCGCCGGCGGCGCGGCGGGCATTGCCGAGATTGTTCCAGACCTCCCAGTCGGCGGGGTCGGCGGCGATGATCCGCTCGTAGCAGTCGGCCGCCTCGCCGAACCTCTGCTGCGACTGGAGCAGCCAGCCCTTGAGCCGGAGCAGCTCGGGCGCGTCGACGGTGCACAATGCCTCGGCGCCGGCGACGTCGCCCTTCATCGCCTTCAGATTGGCGAGAGCGACGCGGGCCGAAACGTCGTCCGGGCGATCGCGTAACGCCGTCTCGCCGACGGCTTGCGCACCGGCAAGATCGCCGCGCCGGACCAGGTCCATCATTTGGGACGACGCGTCGCTCATCGCGCGCCTCATGGCCGCGCCCGCGCCCGCGGCGCAATCGAAAAGGTGGAAACCCCTCTCCCCCGAAAAGCGGGAGAGGGTTTTAGGCCTCCAGCTCGATGTCCCAGTAGAGGAAGTCGCGCCAGCTCTCGTGCAGGTAATTGGGCGGAAAGCTCCGGCCATTCTCCTGCAGCTGCCAGCTGGTCGGCCGATAGGGGCGGCGGTTGAGATTCATATGCGCCTGCAGCGGAGTCCGGCCGCCCTTCCTCAGATTGCACGGCGCGCAGGCCGTGGCGACATTCTCCCAGGTGGTGCGGCCGCCCTGGGCGCGCGGCACGACATGGTCGAAGGTGAGGTCGCGCACGTCGCCGCAATATTGGCATTGGAAGCGGTCGCGCAGGAACAGGTTGAAGCGAGTGAAGGCGGGATATTCGCTCGGCCGCACATATTGGCGGAGCGCGATC
>JAXDPG010000254.1:0-2572 GCA_034668485.1 Sphingomonadales bacterium | reverse complement strand
GACGCCGAGGATGATGGCGATGATGATCGCCAGCGGCAGGAGGAACCCGCCCCGGATCTGGTCGCCATTGACCGTCTCGCTTTGCGGAGCCACCTCGGTGGCAGCGGCCGGGGCCGGCTTCGGCGCCGCGACGGCGGGCGCGGCGGCCATCGAAGCCGCGGCGACGGCCGCGAGGATGGATCTGATACGCATGTCTTTTTTCTCCTGCTGAAGCTTCGCACTGCCGCGCCGCCTTCGACCCGTCAAGCCGTCGCGCGGGCCAAAGCCGCAAATGCAGAGCGGTGTGCCGTTGCGGCCACGACCGGGAAAAACCTTGCGGCGCACCGGCCGGCGGCTAAGGGAGGGCCGTGAAAGTCGCGCTCGCCATACCCTGCCACGGCGACCCGAAGGCGGACTTCACCTTCAGCCTCGCCCGGATGATCGCCGCCACCCTGCGCGAAGGCGACGGGATCGAGCTCGAGACCCTGATCGCCCGCAGCTCGATCCTGGTCCAGTCCCGTACCCGCCTGTTCCAATGGTCGCTCGACTGGGGCGCCGACTACATATTGTGGCTGGATTCCGACCACGTCTTCCCGGTCGACTCGCTGCTCAAGCTGCTCTCGCGGCGGGTCGCGGTCGTCGGCGCCAATTACCGGCGCCGGCACGTCCGGAACATACCCTCGGCGGTCAGGCGCGACGGCGCGGAATGGCGCCTGGTCTTCACCGACGCCGCCAACGCGGCCGCCGACGCGCTCGAGCCGGTCGACAGGCTCGGCTTCGGCTTCCTGCTGATGGAGACGGCTCCGGTTCTCGCCGCTTTGGGCGAGCCGCTATACCCGCTGTTCGAGACGCGCTCGCTTCCCGACGGGGAGTTTATCGGCGAGGATGCGCTGTTCTGCGACCGGCTCCGCGCCGGAGGCCTCGCCCTCCACGTCGACCATGGCCTCTCCATCCATGTCGGCCATGTCGGCGAGCAGGTGCTGATGTTCCCGCGCGGCTAGTGGTCGAGGCCCAGCTCGGCCCGCAATTCCTGCCTGGATTCATGGGCGTGCCGCTCGGCGAAGGCCTTGTCCGCGGGGCTGGCATAGCCCTGGAGCTGGTCGAGCGACGGCGCCACGTGCAGCGCCAGCAGCATTGCGGTGGTCAGGAAACCGGCGATCGCTGACTTCATCTTCAAGCTCCTTCGATGCGGCCGGATTAGATGCCGAACGTCACCGGACGATGCCGCCGAAGGGGGAGAAATGTGTCGATTGTGTCGGGGGAGAGAGGGGTTTGCTGCGGCTGTCCGCACGAACTAGGCTGGCGGATACGCAGCCGTGGAAAGGCGCCCCATGATACGCAGTTTCGCAGCCGAAAGCGCCGCCGCGGCGCGAACGGAGTTCGACGTCAGCGGCGACAATATCGTCTGGGCGATCCTCTCCGCCGGCATTGACGGGTCCCACCCGCATTTCCGAACCCACGCCAACCTCGAACTGCCGGCCGGCCTGCGCCACGTCGATTTCACTTCCCCCGACCTAAGCCCCGAAATCAGCGAGCGGGAGGCGCTTACCGACCTGCAGGGCGTCGGGACCCACGCCGCCGCGCTGGTGGCCGGCGATCCTAAAAGTCCGGTGCTCGCCACGGCGGCCCACAAATGCAAGATCGTCAGCCTCAAGATCGTCGCCGACGACGGCAAGAGGGGCGGCGAGCGTGAGGTCGTGCTGGCGCTCGAACATCTCGCCGAAGTCAATCGCGAGCAGCTTCGCATTCACGGCGTGCTCGTGCCGCTGTCTATTCCGATGGACGTTCGAAACTATCCGGCCGGAGCCTCTCCCGTCTGTCGTGCCCTCGAACAGCTGGTTCGGCTGGGGATGGTTGCCGTCGCCGCGGCGGGCAACCGGGGGTTTGACGACGAGCGGAAGGTCGCAATCCCCTATTCGATCACCGATCCGGGCAATGCCGAGCTGGCTCTGACGGTCGGCTCGACCGGCCGGGATCCGCAGCTTCACGGAGTCAGCTGGTTCTCGTGCCGGGGTCCGACGCTCGACGGCCGCGTCAAGCCGGACATCCTGGCGCAAGGCGAAAGGGTCAGTTCCGCCTTGCCGATGGACGAGGTCGACCAGAGAGACGGCAGCAGCACGGCCGCCGCCATCGTCTCCGCCGGGATAGCGATGCTCCTGTCGGCCTTTCCGCGCCTCATCGGCCATCCACTCGAGGTGAAGCGGCTGCTCATGGAGAATGCGCTCGACCTGCGCGCAGATCGCTACGGGCAGGGTGCCGGCGCCTTCGACCTCGTCGCCACCCTGCGGGCGGCGCGCAAAGCCGATTCCGCCACCATCGCCGAGCAGCCCGCGCCGGCGCCGGCCCCGATCGAAAAGGCGGGCGGGACCCAGAGCCGTCTGGAGGGCGAGGTGGAACCGGTATCCCTTGCCGGGCCCGCCAGGCGGTACAAGGTCGCGGTCTCGTTCGCGGGGACCGACCGCGAGTTCGTCACCGGCGTCGTCTACCGGCTGCGCGGCAAAGGCATGCGCCGCGAACACATCTTCTTCGACGATTTCGTCAAGGCGGCCCTCGCCCGGCCCAATCTCGATGCCTTTCTCGAGAAGGTCTACGC
>JAXDPG010000253.1:0-3079 GCA_034668485.1 Sphingomonadales bacterium | reverse complement strand
GGTGCAGGATGACGGCAAGCCCGATCCCCGCTTCACCGCGAGTGCGGAGGACCTTAAGAAGCAGGGCATCAAGGACTTCCAGCTCCATTACGCGCTGCAGACCATCTCGCGGCTCGGCAGCAATGCGGCGGCCGCCCCGGCCGCCGCGGCCCGGCCGACCGGAAAGCGCTGATGCGCTACGTCATCCCGGCGAAAGCCGGGACCTCGGCCCGCCTGCCGCGCCCTTCCTCCCGGAGGTCCCGGCTTTCGCCGGGATGACGAATAAGTCGTGACCTCGCTCGACAAGGCCCTAACCCTCGCCATCGCCGTCCCGGCGGCCTTGCTCGCCGGCGCCTACGGCTCGGAATATTGGGGCGGCCTCTACCCCTGCGAGATGTGCTGGTGGCAGCGTTACGCCCATTTCGTGGCCCTCGCCTTCGGCCTGCTGTCGCTGGCCCTGGGGCGATTCCCCGATCGCGGCCGCAGCTTTGTCTGGCTCGCCGCCCTCGCCATCCTGACCAGCGGCGGCATCGGCGCCTATCATGCCGGGGTCGAGGTGGGGCTGTTCCCGGGCCTCACCAAATGCACCTCGACGGTCTCGGGCCTCGCGGGCGACGACCTTCTGAAAGCGGTGATGGCGGCGCCGGTGGTGCGCTGCGACCAGGTGCAATTCTCCTTCCTCGGCATCTCCATGGCGGGATGGAATGCGATCCTTTCCATCGCTGCCGCGTTGACCATCCTGTGGCTGAGTCTCACACGTCCCCGGTCGCGGCCGTGACCGCCGCCGAAGCCCCCCGCTGGCGCCCGGGTGACGAGAGACCCGACGTCGCCTCGATGATCCGCGTCGACCAGGCCGGCGAATATGGAGCGACCCGAATCTATTGCGGCCAGCTCGCCGTGCTCGGCGCTCATGCCGCCAGCCGGCCGATCGCGCGCATGCACTCGCAGGAGGAACGGCATTTGCGGACGTTCGACGAGATGATCGCCGAACGCGGCGTCCGCCCGACCCTGCTCCAGCCGGTCTGGCGCCTGGCCGGCCATGCCCTCGGAGTCACCACCGCTTTGATGAGCCCCAATGCCGCCATGGCGTGCACCGCCGCCGTCGAGACCGAGATCGACCGCCATTATTTGGAGCAGCTGCGCGCGCTGGGCGACAGCGAGCCCGACCTCGCCGAGACCATCAGCCGCTTCCGCGACGAGGAGCTCGAGCATCGCGACACCGCCCTGGCCGCCGGCGCCGAGCACGCCTTCGGCTATCCCATATTGTCTTCCCTTATCCGCGCCGGCTGTCGTATCGCCATCGCGCTGTCGAAAAGGATTTGAAGAGATGAAGCTTCTCGCCGCCGCCGCCGCCGGGGCCGCCATGCTCGCCGCCGCCGCTCCGGCCGCCGCCCAGAGGACCGCGGCTTCGCCGGCCGCCGAGCCCAAGATCAGCACGATGATCATCTATGGCGACGATCCGTGTCCGCCGAGCACCGACGACACGATCGTCGTCTGCGCCCGCAAGCCCGACGCCGAGCGCTACCGCATCCCCGAAGTGCTGCGCGGCGATCCCAACGATCCCAAGAACCAGGCCTGGGCCTCGCGCGCGACCGCGCTCGAATATGCCGGCCGTTCCGGCATCGGCAGCTGCTCGCCGGTCGGCTCCGGCGGCGCGAGCGGCTGCTTCAACCAGATCGTCCGCGAAGCCCGCGCCGAGCGCTCGGCCGACCCCAGCGTCAATTGGAACGCCCTGATCGAGCAGGCCCGCCGCGAGCGGCTCGGCCGGATCGACGAGGCCGCCGAGGCCGAGGAAGCCGACGCCAAGGCCGACGAAGCGGCCAATCCGCGCTAGCCGTCATTCCGGCGAAAGCCGGAACCCAGGAACATTGCCATCATCGAGATCGCGGAGTTCTTGGGTCCGGCTTCCGCCGGGATGACGGAACATCTTCCCCCCTCGGCCCTTCTTTCCTCTAAGCCGAAAGGAGGCCGCGCATGAAAGCCGCCTTGACCCTCGCCGCCCTCGCTGCCGCGACAGCTGCGACCCTCATCCCCGTCCCGGCCGGCGCTCAGGCCGGGCAGGAGCGGATCCGCCGCCTCGTCGTCTACGGCCGCGATCCCTGCCCGCGCGCGGCGAGCGGCGACGAGATCGTCGTCTGCGCCCGCCGCCCCGAGACCGAGCGCTACCGGATCCCGAAGGAGCTGCGCGACCAGGGCAGCGACGATCCCGACAGCACCAGCTGGGCGGCCCGCGCCGAAGCGCTCGAATATGTCGGCCGAACCGGCATCCAGAGCTGCTCGACCGTCGGCCCAGGCGGCTTCACCGGCTGCTGGAACGAAATGGTCCGGGCGTGGCGTCGGGATCGCGCGACGGGCGACGGGGAGCCGGGACGGTAGCCCGCCGTCAGCGCGCCTTCTCAGCCTCGATCCACGCCCCGACCTGCGCCTCGAGCACATCCAGCGGCACGCTGCCCTGCAGAAGCACGGCGTCATGGAATCGCCTCAGGTCGAACTTCGCGCCCAGCGCCCGCTCCGCCCGGCTCCTCAGCTCCCTGATCTTGAGCTCGCCGATCTTGTAGGCGAGCGCCTGGGCGGGCCAGCTGATGTAGCGGTTGACCTCGGCGTCGATATTGGCGTCGGTCAGCGCCGTATTGTCGCGCATGAACGCCACCGCTTTGGCCTTGTCCCAGCCCTTGGAGTGGATGCCGGTGTCGACCACCAGCCGCGCCGCCCGCCAGGCCTGGTAGGAGAGCTGGCCCATCTTCTTCTCTGGCGTGTCGTAGAGGCCCATCTCCTCGCCCAGGCTCTCGGCATAGAGGCCCCATCCCTCGGTGAAGGCGGTGAAGAAGGCGAAATGTTGCCGGAAAGGCGGCAGGTCCACCTCCTGCTGAAGCGAGATCTGGTGGTGATGCCCAGGCACCGCCTCGTGCAGGGTCAGCGCCGGCAGCTCCCACAAGGGCCTCTGGTCGAGCTTCGAGGTGTTGACCCAGTAAGTGCCGGCCAGCCCGCTGGCGAGCGAGCCCTGGCCGTAATAAGCGGTCGTCGTCCCCTCCGCGGTCTCGGCCGGGATCGGCTTCACCCCATAAGGGAGCCGCGGCAGGGTCGCGAAGAAGCCCGGCAT
>JAXDPG010000252.1:0-2734 GCA_034668485.1 Sphingomonadales bacterium | reverse complement strand
ATCGCGCTCCTGGCAGTCGGCGAGCTTGCCGGGCAGCGAGGCGATGTCCATCACGCCCTTTCGCCGGGTCAGCTCGCGCGCCTTGCGCGCCGCCTCGCGCGCGGCGGCGGCGTCGATGATCTTCTGGACGATGGTGCGGGCGTGGCCGGGATTTTCCTCGAGCCATTCCGAAAGCTTGTCGGCGATCAGGCTCTCGAGCGGCTGGCGCACTTCGGACGAGACGAGCTTGTCCTTGGTCTGCGAGCCGAACTTGGGGTCGGGCAGCTTGACCGAGACGATCGCGGTCAGGCCCTCGCGCATATCGTCCCCGGTGAGGCTGACCTTTTCCTTCTTCAGCGCGCCGGATTTGTCGGCATAATTGTTGAGCGTGCGGGTCAGGGCCGCGCGGAAGGCGGCGAGGTGGGTGCCGCCGTCGCGCTGCGGGATGTTGTTGGTGAAGCAGAGGACCTGCTCGTAATAGCTGTCGTTCCACTCGAGCGCGACCTCGATGCCGATGTCGTCGCGCTGGCCCGTCACCGAAATGGGATCGGGGATGAGCGCGGTCTTGGCGCGGTCGAGGTAGCGGACGAAGGCCGAGATGCCCCCTTCGTAGTAGAGCTCGACCTCGCGCTCCTCCTCGTGCCGGGCGTCGGTCAGCACCAGGCGCACGCCGGAGTTGAGGAAGGCGAGCTCGCGGAAGCGATGCTCGAGCGTGTCCCAGTCGAACTCTACGATCTTGAACGTCTCGGGCGACGGCAGGAAGGTGACCCGCGTTCCCTTGCGGTCTCCGGCCGGGCCGACCATCTTGAGCGGCGCCTCGGCGTCGCCGTGGCGGAAGCGCATGTAATGCTCCTCGCCGTCGCGCCAGATGGTGAGGTCGAGCCATTCGCTGAGCGCGTTGACCACCGAGACTCCGACGCCGTGCAGGCCGCCCGACACCTTGTAGGCATTGTCGTCCGACGTGTTCTCGAACTTGCCGCCGGCATGGAGCTGGGTCATGATCACCTCCGCCGCCGACACGCCCTCCTCGGCGTGGATGCCGGTGGGAATGCCGCGGCCATTATCCTCGACCGAGACCGAGCCGTCCGGGTTCAAGGTGATTCGGATGAGGTCGCAATGGCCGGCGAGCGCCTCGTCGATCGCATTGTCGGAAACCTCGAACACCATGTGGTGGAGGCCCGAACCGTCGTCGGTGTCGCCGATATACATTCCGGGGCGTTTGCGGACCGCGTCGAGGCCCTTCAGCACCTTGATCGAATCGGCGCCGTAAGCGTTTTCAGTAGGGGATGTTGCCATCAACGACATATAGCGACGAAAGGGCCGAAACCCAAGGAAATTGGCCGTTTCCGCGGCACCTTTTTCGCGGGTGCAGCATCCTCGCCGAGGGCCCCGGAAGCCGCGGAAGTTTCGAACTTTCGTGAGCTGGAAAAATCCCTTCGATCAGTAAGGCGGCTTCGATCGCTTTTATCGATCACGGACCTTCCCGCCCCGCTCATGGCTGACCTCCGCATTCCCTTTTGATTCTTCGCAGACCCCGCTTGGTCGTGCGAACATAGCAGGAACATACAAGACAAGCAAGATCGTTCAGGGTCGTGTTGCGAGAAGGTAACGCCGTGGGGCATCCTAATGCGCTATGCGCGAGCGTTTCGGCCGGCCTGGCTGCCACGTTACGGGGCCTAAAACACCTCGTCCCTGCCCACCGTTTCTTGTGACATCAGCATCAACGAACGGCTGCGCCCGATGACGCAAGTCGGTTCGTTGGTCGTTCGCGGTGCCCTGCAGGCGACCCGATGGCAGGCGGAATGTCCGCTTTGCTAGGACCGCGGATCTCGCTCCGAGTGTCTGCTTCCGACCCGATCCGGCCGCGCCTTTAAGTTTCAATGGAGACGCTGGACTGCCGGAGCGGCATGGGCCAACTTTGCGGCGATGGTTCCTAGTCTAACCGCGTTCCCGCGAATTGCCGTTGTGCTCGCACTCGCGCTGGTGGGAGGGGCGCTGCTGGCGTTCAGTTACGCCAACAATCCATTCTGGTGGGCAGCGTGGCTCGCACCGGCACCGGCCTTGGCGGCGGTCTTGTACGCATCGGCGCGGTTTCGCCTCTCCGTCGGACTCGCCGTTGGCCTTGTGGCCGGCTGCTCGACCTTTGGCTACCACGTCACGACTGGTTCAGCGACGGCAGCAATCGTCATCGGCCTGGCGTATGCGCTTGCCTGGGGCGGCGCGTTGCGGATCGCGGCAAAGGCGGCCGAGCGCTGGCCGGCGATGGTTGCGGCCCTGGTGCTGCCGGCGTCCTGGGCGGCGATCGACACCTTGCTTATACATTTCTCGCCACATGGCAGCGCCGGCAGCCTCGCTTATTCGCAAGCTAGCGTCCTGCCCGTGCTGCAGATCGCTAGCCTGGGAGGCGTGCCGGCCGTGACCTTGCTGCTGCTACTGCCCGGCAGCCTGGCTGGTCTAGCGCTGGCGCGATGGCTCGGCAGCTCCAATGTGCGCAGCCTCTCCCAGGCGACTTTGTTCACCGGGCTGATCGTAGCCGGCGTCCTGCTGTTCGGATGGTGGCGGCTGGGAGGCGAGGCCGGCCTGTCCAATGCCCCGGTCGCGATGATCGCCTCCGACAGCGCTGCACCCGGCGGACGGACCTGGGAGCGGTTCATGGCCGACTATCGCGCCGCCATCGAGGAGGCCGCGCGCCCTGGCGTCACCGTGCTGCTGCCCGAGGCCGTCATTCGCACCGATCTGGCGAAGTCGCGGCACA
>JAXDPG010000251.1:0-11315 GCA_034668485.1 Sphingomonadales bacterium | reverse complement strand
ACGGGTTCAGCCGAAGGCCGCTCCGCCCGCGGCTCCGCTCCCGGGCGAGGAATATGAGCAGCCGCAGGCGGCGCCGGAGCCGGCCCCGGAGCCCGCCGCCGAGCCGTCACCGGTCGCGGACGGCAATGGCGGCTGACGTCAGAAGTTGAAGCCGGGCGGGAGCTGCAGGCCCGCCGTCATCTTCTTCATCTCTTCCGCGGCGGCCTGGTCGGCCTTCGTGCGGGCGTCGTTGATCGCCGCGGCGACGAGATCCTCGACCATCTGCTTCTCGGCCGGGACGAGAAGGCTCTCGTCGATCTCGACCGAGAGGATCCGGCCCTTGGCGGTAGCGCGAATCTTGACCAGCCCCGCGCCCGACAGGCCCTCGACCTCGATCTTGTCGAGCCCTTCCTGCGCCTGCATCAGCCCGGCCTGGGCGTTCTGGGCCATTTTCATGATCTCGTCGAAATCCGGCATCACGCGCTCCGTTGTTCGTCCAGGGTGAAGCCGGTCAGCTCGGCTTCGGGAAAGGCTTCGAAGGCCGCCTTGACCAGTGGCGACTGCAGCACCTTCTGCTTCAATTCGGCCTCGGCCGCCTGCTCCTGCTCGCGCAGGGTCGGCAAGGCGGGGCCGTCGGACAGGCCGACCCGCCATTTCCGGCCGAAGATCGTGTCGGTCGCGTCGCGCAGGGTGCGCAGGAAGGTCTCGACGTCGCTTATCTCGCGGACGTTGCCGGTCTGCTGGAGGAGGAGGCTCGGCGGTCCATATTCGACGAGCCGGTAATTCTCGCGAAGCTGGTGGGCGAGGATCGCCTTGCCCCTCGTCTCGATCAGATCGGCGAAGGCCTCGAACGATGCCGGCGCCTGGAGCATCGGCTCGGGACCGGAGGCCGGACCCGGCGCCGCCGGCGCCCGGGCGGGAGCGCCCTCGCCGCTCGCCATCCTCTCGAGCAAGGCGCCGGGATCGGGAAGCTCGGAGGCGTGGATGAGTCGAAGCAACGCCATTTCGGCGGCCTCGAGCGGCATCGGCGCGGCGTGGACCTCGGCAAGGCCCTTGAGGAGCAGCTGCCAGAGGCGGTGGACGGCCGCGTGCGAGAGGCGGCTCGCCCAATCGCCATAGGCCTCGCGCTCCTCGGCCGACTGCGACGGATCGTCGGCGCCGCCGACCTTGGCGCGGGTAATGCCGTGGACGCTCTCGAGCAGGCCGCGCAGAACCGCGCCGGGCTCGACGCCGAGTTCATATTGGTCGCGCAGGGCGGCCAGGGCCGCGGCCGAATCGCCCCCCAGGATCACCCCCAGCAGTCGCCGGATCGCGCCTCGGTCGGACAGGCCGAGCATGTTGCGCACCTGCTCGGCGCTCACTCCGCCGGGACCGTGGGCGATGGCCTGGTCGAGGATCGAGAGGCCGTCGCGGGCCGAGCCCTCGGCGGCCCGGGCGATGAGGGCGAGCGCCTCGGCCTCGACCTCGACCCCTTCCTTCGCCGCGACCTCGCCGAAATGGGCGGCGAGCTTGTCGGCCGGGATGCGCCTCAAATCGAAGCGCTGGCAGCGCGAGAGGACGGTGACCGGGACCTTGTTGATCTCGGTCGTCGCGAACAGAAACTTAACGTGACCAGGGGGTTCCTCGAGGGTCTTGAGAAGCGCATTGAACGCATTCTTCGACAGCATGTGGACTTCGTCGACGATAGAGACCGTGTAGCGCGCCGAGACGGCGGCATAGCGCACCGCCTCGATGATCTCGCGGACGTCGTCGACTCCGGTATGGCTGGCGGCATCCATCTCGACGACGTCGATATGCCGTCCCTCGGCGATCGCCCGGCACGGCTCGCAGATTCCGCAGGGGTCGATCGTCGGTCCCCCCTGCCCGTCCGGACCGATGCAGTTCAGGGCCTTGGCGATCAGCCGGGCGGTCGAGGTCTTGCCGACCCCCCGCACTCCGGTGAGCAGGAAGGCATGGGCGAGGCGGTCGCGCTCGATCGCGTTGCCGAGCGTCTGCACCATCGCATCCTGGCCGATCAGCTCGGCGAAGCTCTGCGGCCGGTATTTGCGGGCGAGGACGCGGTAAGGCTGAGCCTTGGCCGGCTGGGCCGGCTCGTCGAGGCCGAGGCCGAACGATTCGGGATCGTCAGCAGCCATCAGCCCATCCCATGAATGGCACGAGTGGCATGAGAGGCACATGGAATCGCAGGGGGGCTCCCGGGCCGAGCGACCTCCCGATCCCTCGACAGCAGCGATTCTGGAAAAGCGGACATGAACCGATGATCGCACCGAATGGCGGGTGTGGTATATGAAAAATTGCACACCCGCGGGAATGAGTGGGAGCCGGAAACGACCCGGCGCTTGAACTCGTTACGGCTGCTTCCTTCCGGACCTGACCGGGTTGGCGAGAGCACCGTCCGCCCGACTCCCGCGGCGCATATGGGGAAAGCGGGGCGAAGGCGCAAGATACCGTCCCCTCGCCCCGTCACCCTGAACTTGTTTCAGGGTCCAGGGTGGAGCAGCGCGATCGTACGAAGTCCAACTTCGACCGACGGACGCGGGGGAGGCCTGGATGCGGAAACAAGTTCAGCATGACGGCTACGGCCTTATCCAAATGCCTCCGCTACCAGCTTCCCGACGGCGGCATGGGCGGCGAAGCGTGCAGGCGCCTCGGCGGTGCCGCCGCTCAAATAGCAGGCGATGACGATGGGCGGCCGGCCCGAACGCCAACCGATGGCGACGTCGTTGATGCCGCCATTGGCGGCGGTGCCGGTCTTGTGCCCGACCAGCCATGGCGGCGACGGCAGGCCGGCCTTGAGACGGTCGGGGCCGGGCACGGATTTCTTCAGCCAGAGCTGGAGGCGGTTGCGATTCTCCTCGGCCAGGACGTCGCCGAGGACCAGCTTACGGGCGAGACCGGCCATCGCGGCGGGGCTGGTCGTGTCGCGCGGATCGCCGGGCAGGTTGGAGCCCAGGTCCATCTCGAAGCGGTCGAGCCGGGTGACGGGATCGCCGCAGCCGCGGATGAAGCGGGTCAGCGCCTCGGGCCCGCCGGTCCGGCGAAGGAGAATGTTGGCGGCGCTGTTGTCGCTGACCTCGACGACGGCGGCGCAGAGCTGACGGAGCGGCAGGCGGCCGCGGGCCAGATTGGCTTCGACGGTCGGCGAGTTGCCGAGCGGATCGCCGGGAGCGAAGGGAAGCTCCTCGTCGAGCGAGAGCTCGCCGCCCTCGACCAGGTGGAGCACGAAGGCGGCAAGCGGCAGCTTGAACGTGGAGGCCAGGGGATAGCGCGAATCGGCGTCGAAGCGCAGCTCCCGGCCCGAGCCGGTGTCGATGGCCGCGACTCCGAGGCGGCCGCCCGGCCCCAGCGCCGCTCGGATCGCCTCGAAGCGGCCGGCGGCCTCGTCGAAGCGCGAAGCCGCCGGGACAGTGCGCGCGCACGCGCCGGCGGCGAGCGCGGCGGCGAGGAAGGTGCGGCGGTCGATCATCTCATCTTCCCTGCATGTCATAGGCCTCGCCGGGCATGCGCACGGTAAGCGTGTCGAGGGCATCGTCGAGCCGGATCTGGCAGGCCAGGCGCGAGGTGCGGGTGACTCGGGCGGCGAGGTCGAGCAAATCCTCCTCCTCCTCGCTGGCGCGGGGGAGCCGGGCGAAATCCTCGGCGGCGACGATGACGTGGCAGGTCGAGCAGGCCATCTGTCCCTCGCAGGTGCCCTCGAGCGGCTGGCCGTGGGCCTGGGCGAGGTCGAGCAGCCGCTCGCCGGCCGCCCCGCGCACCTCCTGGATATGGTTGCCGTCGGCGGAGACGAAGCGCACCAGGGTCATGCGGCGAAGCTCAGCTGGCGGTCGGCGGCAGCCCCGATCAGGCTCAGCGCTTCGGTGAGCTCCGCCTCCGTCGTATAGCGGCCGAAGCCGAGGCGGATGGTGGATCGGGCCTGTCGGTCGGTGAGCCCGAGCGCGGCGAGGACGTGGCTCGAGCGGCCCGATCCGCTGGCGCAGGCGGAGCCGGCCGAAAAGGCGACCTGCCGCACGTCGGAGATGAGGCGGGCGGCGTCCACTCCCGGCCGGTAGAGGCTGAGATTGCCCTTGTAGCGCGCGTCGGCCGAGCCATTGAGAGTCCATCCCGGCAGAAGGTCCAGGGCGAGGCTCCACAAGCGCTCGACATGGGCATGATCCGCCTCGCGCCGCTCGCCGAGCAGCCGGGCGGCCTCGCCGAAGCCCACGCACAAAGCCGGCGACAGGGTACCCGAGCGGATCCCGCCTTCCTGGCCGCCGCCGTGAAGCAGCGGGTCGACCTCAACGCCGTCGCGGAGCCAGAGGGCTCCAACGCCTTTTGGTCCGTGCACCTTGTGGGCCGACAGGGCGACCATGTCGCAGCTCCCGAGCGGCAGCGGAACGCGGCCCAAGCCCTGCACCGCGTCGCACAGAAACAGGGCTCCATGCCGGTGCGCGAGCCCGGCAATCTGCTCCACGGGCTGGATGATCCCGATCTCGTTGTTGACGAGCATGACGGCGACGATGCCGGTACGGCCGGTGATCCGCTCGGCGAGCAATCGGCCGAGCACGACCCCTTCCGGATCCACTTGCAGGATATCGACCTCGAACCCCTGCTCTCCCAGCCACTCGACCGAATCGAGCACCGCCGCATGCTCGGTGGCAAGGGTGACGATGCGCCGCCGGTCCGCCGGCAGCCGCGCCGCCGCGCCCTTGAGGGCCCAGTTGATCGCTTCAGTCGCGCCGGAGGTGAAATAGAGCCTGCCGGGCACGTTCGAGCCGCCGAGCGCCTCGACCACCCGCTCCCGGGCGAGCTCGACCGCTGCGGCGGCTTCGCGGCCGGGCGAAGAGGGACTGTGCGGGTTGGCGAAACGAGTCTCGATCCAGGGCCGCATGGCGGCCGCCGCTTCCGGCGCGACGGGCGTCGTCGCCTGGTAATCGAGATAGATTGGCGTTCTCACGCGGCGCGGCGTTTCCCGTACATGGCGCTCCACTGGTCGAGCAAGGCGTCGACATCGCTTTCCCGGGTCTGCGGGCCGAAGCTGACCCGGATCACCTCGCGGGCCTCGTCCTCGGGCCAGCCCATGGCGGTGAGGACATGGCTGGTCTTGAGGCTGCCCGAGGCACAGGCGCTGCCGGCGGTGACGGCGATGCCGGCGAGATCGAGCTGCATCATCTGGGCGGCGCCGGGAACGCCGGGCATGCGATAGCAGGCGATGGTGGCGATGCGCGGCGCGGCGTCGGCGACCACGATTCCACCGGCCGCGCGAATGCCGGCGTCGAGCCGGGCGCGGAGCCTTTTCGCGGAGTCGTACCAGCCATGGTCGGCCTCGGCCGCGGCGGCGAAGCCCATGATCGACGGGACGGCGGCCGTGCCCGGGCGGTAGCCGCCTTCCTGGCCGCCGATGGCGTCGAGCGTTGCCGTGTCCTTCACGAGCAGTGCGCCGATCCCGGGCGGCCCGCCGAGCTTGTGGGCAGCGACGACGAGGAAGTCCGCGTCCGGGAGCGGCAGCTTGCCCGCGCTTTGCGCGCAGTCGCAGAGCAGCAGGCCGCCGGCGGCACGGACCCGCGAAGCGACCTCGGCAAGCGGGTGGACGACACCGGTCTCGTTGTTGACCGACTGGACCGCGACCAGCGGCGATTCGGCGCCGTCCAGAGCGCGATCGAGATCGTCGAGGTCGATCCTGCCGTCGGCCTCGACCGCGATCCGGCGCGCTTCGGGTGCGCTGCGCAGCACGGCGGGATGCTCGACGGCCGAGACGATGAAGCCTTCCACCCGGGCCCGCTCGAACACCAGCGAGATCGCCTCGGTCGCGCCGGAGGTGAAGATGAGCGTGTCCTTCGAGCCCAGAGCCGCGGCGATCCGCCGCCGGGCCTCCTCGAGCTGCGCGCGCACGGCCCGGCCCTCGGCGTGCGGCGAGGAGGGGTTGGCCCATGTCCGGCACGCTTCCGCCATCGCCGCCGCCGCCTGCGGAAGAATCGGGGTGGTCGAGGCATGGTCGAGGTAGATGCGTGTCGGCACGTCTTCCCTTTCAAATTGCGCGGCGGGCTCGCACGCCTATATAGAGCGGCATGCGCGCGGGGGCAGCCCCGCTCTTTCCCCTTGTAAAGCCGTCGCAGGTGCAATGCCCGAAGTCATTTTTCCCGGTCCGGAAGGCCGTCTCGAAGGCCGTTTCAGCCCCGGCCCCCGACCGCGCGCGCCCGTCGCGCTGATCCTCCACCCCCACCCGCAGGGCGGCGGGACGATGAACAACGCCATCGTCCAGGCGCTCTACAAGACCTTCGTCAGGCGCGGCTTCGCGACCCTCAGGTTCAATTTCCGCGGAGTCGGCAAGAGCCAGGGCGTCTTCGACAACGGCATCGGCGAATTGAGCGACGCCGCCTCCGCGCTCGACTGGGTGCAGCAGGTCCATCCGGAGGCGGAGACGACCTGGATCGGCGGCTTCAGCTTCGGCGCTTGGATCGGCATGCAATTGCTGATGCGCCGGCCCGAGGTGCGCGGCTTCATCTCGATCGCCCCGCCCGCCAACATGTACGACTTCACCTTCCTCGCCCCCTGCCCCGCCTCGGGCATCATCATCCAGGGCGAGGGCGACGAAGTGGTCACGCCCAATGCCGTCCAGAAGCTGGTCGACAAGCTGAGGACCCAGAAGCACATCACCATCCATCACTCGACCATCCCGCAGGCCAACCACTTCTTCGTCAACGAGATGCCGCAGCTGATGAAGGCGGTGGACCAGTATCTCGACTTCAGGCTGGATCCGGGCTGCCCGATCAGGTGATTTTACGCCTCATCCCAGCGAAGGCTGGGATCCCACCGGGTGAAAGGCGCTGGTATCCTTCACCCTCTGGGGCCCCAGCCGGCGCTGGGGCGACGGAGATCTGACGGCGAAGGTTTATCACTCCCCGCCCGAATGCCAGCGCAGCGACATGCAGGAGAGGCCGGCGTCGATCTTCGCGATCTCAGCGGCGGGGGTTTCCACCACCTCCAGGCCGCGCCCGGCGAGCAAGGCGGCCGTCTGCGGGAAGCCGGCTCCCATCAGGATGCGATCGTTGATCCGGATCAGATTTGCCGAATGCTCCTCGCCCGGAGGGGTGAGCAGCAATTCCAAGCCGGGGAACAGCGGCGCGATAGCCGGCACCGCGATCAAAATGCCCTCGTCGACCAGCGCGCAGCCGGTCTTGAGATGGAGCAGGCCAAGCGGCGGTTCGACGATGCGTGCGCTCCGCCCGAGGTCGCGGGCCAGGCCGCAGAACCGCCGGGCGCCGGCTCGGTCGGTGCGCTCGGAAAGGCCGACGAGGATCTCGTCCGGCAGGATGAGGATGTCGCCGCCGTCGACGAAGCCCTCGGCCACCTCGGCGACATGGGAGAAATGACGGTGGAGGGCCGGCGCCAGCGTGGCGGGCTCGGCGAAGCGGCTGGGCGCGCCGGGCCGGAGCAGGATCGCGCCTTCCGGGATGACGAAGGCCGGATCCTCGACGAAGACGGAATCGGGATGGTCGGGGAGCGGCGGCAGCATCTCCACCGCGACTCCGGCCGCCTCGAGCGCGGCGACATACAAGCGATGCTCGGCCAGCACCCGGCCGTGAGCGGGGGCCTGCGAGCCGGTACGAAGGCCATGGACGACGCTCTCCGCGGGCTCGCGGACGATGGCGCGGTCGAAATCGAAGATCCTCACAGGGTCCAGACCAGGACGTTGCCGATCAGAACCGCCGCCATGATCAGCATCAGCACGCCCTGCCTGAAGACCCGGCGCCTGAGGATGAGCCAGAGCCCACCGCCGGTCAGGGCGAAAGCGGCCAGGACGGCGATCGAGAGCGAGGCGGCGGGAAGCCCGGTCATCGCGCTCTTGTGCCATCCAAATCGGAGCGAAAACAGGGGCCGGCGTTTACGAAGGGTTAAAGCGGGAAGCATAACCTCCCCGCCATGCCCGACGGGGACGCGAACCGGCAGCTGGACGAAGCTTTCGAGCGGATCGAGGAGACGATCCTGCCGAGCCTGTCGATGATGCTCGATGCCCTGCTCGAGGCGGCGGCGCTCGCCCGGCCCGGCCACGACGGCGACGTCTTCGCCGCCGAATTGAGGACGTTGGGCCTTCAGCTCGAAGAGCTGACCCGGCAGATCGAGGCGGTCTCGCCGGCCCGAATCGACGCCGAAGTCTATCGGGCCGCTTCTGCGGCCTGACGCCCGAGGATCGCGGCGTAGAGCGCCGGATCGACATTCCCGCCCGAGACGACGACCACCGTCCGCTCCGTGACCTCGCCCGCCTTGCCGGCTAGCAGAGCCGCCAGCGCCACGGCCCCGCCCGGCTCGGCGACGATCCGAAGGTGCCGGGCGGCGAACGCCATCGCCGCCTCGATCTCGGCTTCGCTCACCCACAGGCCCCGCGCCCCGGCCTCCCGGAGAGCCCCCAGCGTCAGCCGCGAGACCAGCCTGGTCTGAAGGGCGTCGCAGCGGGTCGGCGGAGCGGGCTCGAGGACGGGGACGGGCTCCCCGGCTTCCAGCGAGCGGGCCATGTCGTCCCAGCCCTCCGGCTCGACCGTGACCACCTGCGATCCGGGCAGCGCGAGCGCGATGCCGGCGGAGAGGCCGCCGCCGCCGCACGGGACGAGGATCCGGTCCGGCGCGGCACCGAGCTGCTCCGCAATCTCCACTCCGACGCTCCCCTGCCCTTCGATGACGTCGACATCGTCGAAGGAGGGCACCAGCGCGGCGCCCCGCGCCTCGGCGAGCCCGGTGGCGATGGCCTCGCGGCTCTCGGTGGCGCGGTCGTAGGCGATTATCTCGGCGCCCGCGGCGAGCGTCGAGTCGCGCTTCACGGCGGGCGCGTCGGAGGGCATGACGATGGTGGCGGGGATGCCGAGGCGGCGGGCGGCGATGGCGACGCCCTGGGCGTGGTTGCCCGAAGAGAAGGCGACGACGCCGCGGCGGCGTTCCGCCTCGTCGAGGAGGAGCAGCCGGTTGGTCGCGCCCCTGAGCTTGAAGCTGCCGCCTTGCTGGAGGCACTCGGCCTTGACCCACAGCCGGACGCCCCGCCATTCGAGGGACAACAGCGGAGTCCTGACGACGTGGGCGGCCACACGCTTCGCCGCAGCGGCGACACCCTCTGCCGTTGGCCGTCTCTCTGTCATCCAAACCTCTGGTTTCACGAGGGAAAAAGCAGGTCTTTACAGGGGGGGACTGCGACCATATATCCGCCCCGCTGCCCCATGGGGACTTCCAACAACCGCAAGGCAGCTTTTTCGTCAACTACCGCCTTTGGAGGTCCCTTGAGTTGCACAAGCACCATAGCGCGCTGGGGCTAGCGACCGCCCCCATCGGCACCGCCTGCGCTGCCGATCTCGCGAAGCAACGCCCGGTCCAGCCGGTCACTCTGATTCGTCCGCACGCCGCCCGGCGGGCGGCCCGCTTCTTCATCGAGAAGTTCCCGGGCCGGTCGCTCTACGCGGTGAAGGCGAATCCGTCCCCCGATCTGCTCCGCATCCTGTGGGAGAGCGGCGTCACTCATTACGACGTCGCGTCGATCGCCGAAGTGCGGCTGATCGCGGACACCCTGCCGGACGCGGTCCAGTGCTTCATGCACCCGGTCAAGGCCGAGGAAGCGATCGCCGAAGCCTATGCGCTCGGCGTGCGCACCTTCTCGCTCGATACGATGGAGGAGCTCGACAAGATCGTCCGCGCCACGGACGGCGCGAGCGATCTCAATTTGTGCGTTCGCATCCGAGTCTCGTCTGATTTCGCCAAGCTCAGCCTCGCCTCCAAGTTCGGCGCCGAGCCGGACGAGATGAAGGCCCTGCTGTTCGCCACCCGCCAGGCGGCCGACGCACTCGGCATCTGCTTCCACGTCGGCAGCCAGGCGATGACCCCGGCCGCCTATTACGAGGCGATGGAGCGGGTTCGCGCCGCGATCGTCGAGGCGGCGGTGACGGTCGACATCGTCGATGTCGGCGGCGGCTTCCCGTCGGTCTATCCGGGCATGGAGCCGCCGCCGCTGGAGGCCTATTTCGACGTCATTTCGCGTGCCTTCGAGAGCCTTCCGATCAGCTATTCGGCCGAGCTCTGGTGCGAGCCCGGCCGCGCTTTGTGCGCCGAATATGCGAGCCTGCTGGTTCGGGTCGAGAAGCGGCGCGGCGACCAACTCTACATCAACGACGGCGCCTATGGCGCGCTGTTCGACGCGGCCCATATCGCCTGGCGCTTCCCGGTGAAGCTGGTGCGCGACGAGGAATCGGACGTCCGCGACATGCCGTTCAGCTTCTACGGGCCGACCTGCGACGATCTCGACCATATGGCGGGGCCGTTCCTGCTGCCTGCGGACGTCGGGCCGGGCGACTATATCGAGATCGGCATGCTCGGCGCCTATGGCTGCGCGATGCGCACCGGCTTCAACGGCTTCGGCACGGTGGCGAAGGTCGAGGCGACCGACGAGCCGATGGCGACGCTCTACGGCGCGAGCGAGGAACGGGACGTCCCGTCGCACGTCGTCACTTTATAGCGGTTCAAGAAAGTAGACGTCACCCCGGCGAAAGCCGGGGCCTTGTCTCGCCTGCCGCGCCCTGTCTTCCCTGAGGTCCCGGCTTTCGCCGGGATGACGATGAGGTAATGGAATGAACACCGAACTGCCCCGCAACGACACCCGCAAGGCGGAGCTGCTGTCGAACGTCGTCGAGCATATCGACATCACCAGCTTCGACGCCCGCCCGATCGTCGACGCGATGAAGAAGATGAGCTTCACCTCGCGCGACCTCGGCCGGGCGGCGGAGATCTACAACACCATGCTCGCCGACCCGAGCTGCTCGGTGATCCTGGTGATCGCCGGCTCGACCTCGGCCGGCGGCTGCATGGACCTTTATGCCGAACTCGTGCGCAACAACATGGTCGACGCGATCGTCGCCACCGGGGCCACCATCGTCGACATGGACTTCTTCGAAGCGCTTGGCCACAAGCACTACCAAGCCCTTGAAATCCCTGACGACGATACTTTGCGCTCGCTCTATATCGACCGCATCTACGACACCTATATCGACGAGGAGAAACTGCAGGAGACCGATCACACGATCGGCGACCTCGCCAACTCGCTCGAGCCCAGGCCCTACTCCTCGCGGGCGTTCATCCGCGAGATGGGCAAGTGGCTGATGGAGAACGGCAAGAAGGAGAACAGCCTGGTCAAGCTCGCCTACGAGCATGACGTGCCGATCTTCTGCCCGGCCTTCGTGGACAGCTCGGCCGGCTTCGGCCTGGTCAAGCACCAGGTCGAAAGGATGAAGGCAGGCGAGCCCTATATTGTGCTCGACGCCATCGCCGATTTCCGCGAGCTGACCGACATCAAAATCAAGGCGGGGACGACCGGCCTGCTGATGATC
>JAXDPG010000250.1:0-6748 GCA_034668485.1 Sphingomonadales bacterium | reverse complement strand
GACTATGCGGCGTCAAACGGGCATTCTTGTGGATGTTCATCCGACTCTCCTGAGGATCTGAAGCTTCGCAACCTCAGTCTCCCCGGTTCGGGTCGGATGAACAACCTACTGAAAGCTCACACCTAGCCTTCGCTGGGGTGACGGCCTCATCGCGCCACCGCGCCCGGATCGTGTCGCTGGTCTCGCGCGAGCCGTCGTGGCTCCAGCCGGGTTCGCGGACCAGGTAGGCAAGCTTGGCCCTGAGGCCGGGCGCCCGCCACGCGTCGCGGGCCATCTCGACCCATTCGTGGAGCGCCGCCCAGAAGAGGTTGTAGGAGCCGAGCGGCTTGACCGTGCCGTAAAGCGGCGGGTCGTCGTCGCGCTCGGGCTCGAAGCTTCCGAGCATCTTGTCCCAGACGATGAACACGCCGGCATAATTGCGGTCGAGATAGCGCGGGTTGACGGCGTGGTGGACGCGGTGGTGGGCCGGGGTGTTCATCACCGCCTCGAACCAGTGCGGCAGCCGCCGGATCGTCTCGGTGTGGATCCAATATTGGTAGACCAGGTTCACGCCGACGCAGAAGAAGACCATCGGCGGCGGGAAGCCGATCAGGAACAAGGGCAGCCGGAACAGGAAGTTGAGGCTGAGGAAGCCGGTCCAGGTCTGCCTCAGCGCGGTCGAAAGATTGTAGCGTTCGCTGGTGTGGTGGACGACGTGGCTCGCCCAGAACCAGCGCACCCGGTGGGCCGAGCGGTGGAAGACGTAATAGCACAGATCGTCGAGCAGGAAGCAGAGCGGGAACGCCCACCAGGCATAGCCGATCTCGACGCGGTGAAAGCGGTAGACCCAGACCGAGAGGCTGACCGTCAGTCCCGCCGAGAGAATGCCCGCGACGAGGCTGCCGAGGCCGAGGCCGAGCGAGGTCGCCGTGTCCTTGCCCTCGTGCAGCCGTCTTTGCTGCCGCCGCGCCACCCACAATTCGACCAGCAGCAGCGCAACGAAGCCGGGGATCGACCAGTAGACGGGGTTGGGCAGCTCGGGCACGGCCGCAACCTACATGGGCTGGCGGCGCGCGGAAAGCCGTGCGAAGGGGAGGGGGAGAAAGGGGGCATGTTGAGCGACCTTCAATCCATTCCCGCCGTCATCGACCAGCTTTGCGAGATGTTCGACGAATCGGTGGCGGCGCTGCGCAGCGCGCTGGCGGCCTATCTGCTGCGCGGCGAACGGCCCGATCCGCAGGCTCGGGCGGGCGGGCTGTTCGCCTATCCGGAGCTTCGCATCGACTATAGTTTCGACAGCCCGCCCCACTTTCCGCCGCGCGCCTTCGGACGGCTGAACCAGCCCGGGCGCTATGCGATCAGCGTCGCCCGCCCGCGCCACTTCCGCAAATATCTCGCCGAGCAGCTCGAATATCTGGTCCGCGACTATCAGGTCGAGATTTCGGTCGGTCCCTCCTCGAGCGAGATCCCTTATCCCTACGTCCTCGACGGCACCGACGACCTTCGGCTCGACGGCGCCCATGCCGCCGATCTCAGCCGCTGGTTCCCGGCTACCGAGCTCTCTCATATCGGCGACGAGGTGGCGGACGGCACCTGGGATTATGCCCGCCATCCCGACCGTCCCCTGGCCCTGTTCGACGGGCCGCGGGTGGATTTCAGCCTCGCCCGGCTGCGCCACTATACCGGCACGCCGGTCGAGCACACCCAGCGCTACCTCCTGTTCACCAATTACGTCCGCTACGTCGACGAGTTCGTCCGCTGGGCGACCGAGGAGCTTCGGCGCGAGGGCAGCCCGTACGAGGCCCTGTCGGCGCCGGGCGGCGTGCTGGCGACCCGCGACACGCCCGATCCGGTCGCGGAAGTGGCCGCCGGCAGCTGGCGCAAGGTGCAGATGCCGGCCTACCATCTGATCGGCGCCAATGGCGGCGGCATCACCCTCGTCAATATCGGCGTCGGGCCGTCCAACGCCAAGACGATCTGCGACCATCTCGCCGTATTGAGGCCCGAAGTGTGGCTGATGATCGGCCATTGCGGCGGCCTCAGGCCGAGCCAGACGATCGGCGACTATGTCCTCGCCCACGCTTATCTTCGCGACGACCATGTCCTCGACGGCACCTTGCCGGTCGAGATCCCGATCCCGCCCATCGCCGAGATCCAGCAGGCGCTCTACGATGCCGCCGCCGAGGTCACGGGCGAGGGGCCGCAGGAGCTCAAGAAAAGGCTTCGGACCGGGACGGTCGTCACCACCGACGACCGCAATTGGGAGCTTCGCATCCAGAGCTCGGCGCTTCGTTTCAACCAGTCGCGCGCGGTCGCGATCGACATGGAATCGGCGACCGTCGCGGCCCAGGGCTACCGCTTCCGAGTCCCCTACGGCACCCTGCTCTGCGTCTCCGACAAGCCCTTGCACGGCGAGATCAAGCTGCCCGGCCAGGCCAACGCCTTTTACGAGCGGGCGATCAGCCAGCATCTGAGGATCGGCATCGAGACCCTGCGCATCCTGAAGAACCAGGGCGGCGAGCTCCACAGCCGCAAGCTGAGGAGCTTCGACGAGCCGCCGTTCCGCTGATCTGCCTCCCCATCGCCAGATGGCGAGGCAAATTAAGGCTTCCGAGTCACGTCCCTGATTCGGTCGGGCGTCGGCGGCGTCAGCGGGCTCGAGGCGGCGATCCACGCTTCCAGCGCGTCGACGTCGAGGGGTCCTCCCGCCGGATCCTTGCCCTCCCGGAAGATCGTGAAATTGTCGCCCCCGGTGGCGAGGAAGCTGTTCATCGCCACCCGGTAGACTTCATCGTCCCGGATCGGGGCGCCGTCGACGGTGAGCTCGACGATCCGCTGGCCGGCGGGACGCGACAGATCGTAGGCGAAACGTACGTTGGCCGAGGGCAGGAGCATGTTGGGCGACTCGACGGTGTTGGAGCCGCTGGCGAACTGCTGCTCGAGCAAGGCGCGGATCTGCCCGCCGGTGAAGCTCTTGACAACGAGGCTGTTGCCGAAAGGCTGGGCCGCGAAGATGTCGCCGAAGGTGACGTTGCCGCCGGCGGGTTCGATGTCGGCGCGCACGCCCGAGCCGTTGGTGAAGGCGAGGCGGGCGCCTGTGGTTTGGGTGGCCGCGAGATGCGCGTCGGCGACGAGGTCGCCGAGCACCTGCTCGCCCGACGGCGTCTTCTCGCGCCTGGCGGCTCCGGTCATCCGGCCGATGACCCGACCGGCCACGGGCCCCGCTTTCTCCGCATAACGCCGGACGAGTGCGAAGACTGCCGGATCGGGCGCATAGCGCGGGTAGCGGTCCGTCGTCGCGACGCTTCCATAACCTTCGCTCTGGACGATGAGGTTGTCGGCGCCCTTCGCGACGACCTTGCCGGCGACGGGATCGATGGTGAGCCGGATGTCGGTGAGGAGGGTGCCGTATTTGCCGGCGCTGGTGACGAGGAACGGGCGCGTGGGATCGATCCGCCCATAGTCGCAGATATAGGCATTGTGGGTATGGCCCGAGACGACGAGGTCGACCGCCGGGTCGAGCCGCGCAAGGATCGGCAGCAGGTCGCCGTCGACGCCCTCGCAGCCCTTGTCGTCATAGCCGACCTTGGTCGACAGGCCCTGGTGGATGAGCACGACGATGGCGTCGGCGCCCTCGGCGCGAAGCCTGGGGACCAGCGCGTTGATCGTCTCGGCCTCGTCGGCGAAGGTGAGGCCTGCAACTCCGGCCGGAGTGACGAGCGTCGGCGCCTCTTTCAGCGTCAGGCCGATGAAGCCGACCCGGACCCGGCCGCGGCCCTTCCCGAAGATGCGGACGGCGTAGGAGGGAAAGAGGGTCGCGCCGGTCTCGGTCAGCACGTTGGCGGCGAGGAAGCTGAAGCGGGCGCCGGCGAACGGCTCGAGGGCGCAGGGTTGGCGCGCCGTATATTTCGCGCAGCCTCCCTTCTGCATGCGCAGCAGTTCGTCCCGTCCCTTGTCGAACTCGTGATTGCCGACGGCGTTGAAGTCGACCCCGATCATGTTCATGGCGTGGATAGTCGGCTCGTCGAGGAAGACCGCGGAGACCAAAGGCGAGGCGCCGATCATGTCCCCCGCCGAGACCACGACATGGTTGGGGTTGGCCGAGCGCAGCTGCGCGATCGCCGAGGCGAGCCAGGCCGCGCCGCCGGCCGGTACCCGGACCGAGCCGTCCTCGTGCCGCGGCGCCTCGATCGCCTGCTTCGGCGGCTCGAGATTGCCGTGGAAATCGTTGAAGGCGATCACCTTGACCTCGACCGGCGCGACCGGACCGCGATTGGTGGTCGCGCAGCCGCCCAGAGCCAGCAGGAACGCCGCCGCGGCCAACCTCATTCTCATCGTCTCATCTCCGACTGACGCCGCGGGTTGGTGGCACGGTCTGGCGCGAATCGCCAATGGCTTTATGGTCGGTGCCCATGACCCGGATTCCCGACCCCCTCGTCGAACGCGCCCGCGCCGCCGCGCTCGGCGCCTACGCCCCCTACAGCCGGTTCAGCGTCGGCTGCGCGATCGAATCGTTCGACGGCGAGATCGCGGTCGGCGCCAACATGGAGAATGCCTGCTATCGGCTCGGCGTCTGCGGCGAGATCGCGGCGTTGACCGCGGCGCAGCAGGCGTTCGGCCTCGACAAGGTCGCCCGAATCGCCGTGGCGGGCGGCCATGTCGCCGACGGCGAGCTGGCCGGCGAGGCGGTCGTCACCTCGTGCGGTGGGTGCCGGCAGTCGATCCTCGAGGCGGCGCAGCTGTCGGGCCGGGACGTCGAGGTGGTCTCCGCGAACGGCGACGGGACGCAGGTGCGCGTGAACCGGATTTCGGAGCTGATCCCCTGGGGATTTGGGCCCGGCAACCTGAAGGATGCCGGGTAGGTCCAAAACCGTCATGCTGAACTTGTTTCAGCATCCAGTCCGCCGCCTCCCGCGCGGTCGACCAGCTGGACCCTGAAACGAGTTCAGGGTGACGCCCTATCTCAAACCAGCTTAATCTCCCGCAGCCGTTCCAGCAGGAAATCGTGCGCGGTGATCGGCTCGGGATAGAGGTTCGGCCGCCCCTCCATGCAGCCGGGCAGGGTTTCGATCAGGAAATCCGGGCGGAAGTGGAGGAAGAAGGGCATCGAGTAGCGCGACTGGCCGCGCCGCTCGGGGGGCGGATTGACGACCCGGTGGGTGGTGGAGCGAAGCACGTTGTTGGTGAGGCGCTGAAGCATGTCGCCGATATTGACGGCGAGTTCGCCCGGCTTCGGGCTGACCGGCAGCCAGTTGCCGTCGCGGTCGAGCAGCTGAAGCCCCGCTTCTTCGGCGCCGAGCAGCAGGGTGATGGTGTTGATGTCCTCATGCGCTCCGGCGCGCACGTTCGGCCCGTCGCCGGGGATGGGCGGGTAGTGGAGCAGGCGGAGCACCGAATTGCCGTCCCTCACCGTATCCTCGAAATAGTCCGGCGCCAGATTGAGATGACGGGCGATCGCCTCAAGGATCCTGAGGCCGGCCTTGTCGAAAGCCGCGAACAGCTCGAGGAATGTATCGTGGAAGGAGTCCACCTCCTCGGGCCAGACGTTGGGCGCCATCAGCTCGCCATAAGGATGGCTGGACGGAAGCTCGCGGCCGACGTGCCAGAATTCCTTGAGGTCGTAGGCGGTCGCGCCCTTGGCCGTCTCGATCCCGAACGGAGTGTAGCCCCTCGCGCCGCCGCCGCCGGCGATGTGGTAGGAGCGCTTCACGTCCTCCGGCAGCGCGAAGAAGGCTTTCGCTCTTTCCTCCGCGCGGTGGATGAGGTCGGCCGGAATGCCGTGGTCGGCGATGATCGCGAAGCCGAAGCGCTCGAACGATTCGCCGAGCTCCCTCGCGAAGCCCTCGGGATCGGTTTCGGAAGCCGTCAGCGAGACGGAGGCGATGGTGGGTTCGGCGAGCGTGGACATGGGTGCTTATTAGCCCGGACGGCTCAACTCGTCACCCCAGCGAAGGCTGGGGTCCCGGCGGGTGAAAGACTCCGCACTTTTCACCCCTTGGGACCCCAGCCTTCGCTCGGGTGACGGGTCAGGGCAGGAGCAGCCCCGCCAGCGCGGCGCTCATCAGATTGGCCAGCGAGCCCGCGATCAGCGCCCGGATGCCGAGTCGGGCGATCACTGGCCGCTGGTTGGGGGCGAGACCGCCGGTCACCGCCATCTGGATCGCAATCGAGCTGAAATTGGCGAAGCCGCAGAGCGCGAAGGTGACGATGGCGACGCTGCGCGGCGACAGTGCGCCCTTCATTCCGCCCAAATCGATGAAGGCGACGAACTCGTTCAGAACGATCTTGGTGCCGAACAGGCCCCCGGCCGTGCCCGCCTCGTTCCAGGGTATGCCGATCAGGAACATGAAGGGGCGGAAGATCGTGCCGACGATCGCCTGGAAGCTCAATTCCGGATAGCCGAACCAGCCGCCGACGCCGCCGAGCAGCCCGTTGGCGAGCGCGACCAGGGCGACGAAGGCGAGCACCATCGCTCCGACCGCGACGGCGAGCCGGACGCCGGTCTGGGCGCCCTGCGCCGCCGCCATGATGATGTTGGCGGGCCGCTCGCCTTCCTCGAACGTCTCGGCGACGTCGACCTGCTGCTCGGCCGGCGCGGAGCCTTCGAGCGGCAGCTCGTCGGCGGCGGGCGGATCGTCGGGATCGATCATCTTGGCCATCAGGATCCCGCCCGGCGCCGACATGAACGCCGCGGCGAGCAGGAACGGCAAAGCCTGCGCGCCGAGCAATTGCGCGTAGGCGAGCAGGATCGTGCCGGCGACGCCGGCCA
>JAXDPG010000249.1:0-5909 GCA_034668485.1 Sphingomonadales bacterium | reverse complement strand
AGCTGGATGTCGACACGGCCCCCGGTCAAGCGGTTTGCCTAAGGCGCTCGCCAGGCTTAATCTTTGCTGATGGCTTGCGAGTCTCTCGACGGCAGCGGCCACCGGGCGCGGCTGAGGAGACGCCTGTTCGAAGGCGGGCCGGAGGCTCTCCTGGAGCATGAGTTAATTGAATATCTGCTTGCTCTCGCGCTTCCGCGCCGGGACACCAAGCCGCTGGCCAAGAAGCTGATCCGCGATTTCGGCGGCTTCGGGCGCCTGCTCACGGCGGACGCCGAAGCGATCGTCCGGGTCGGCGAGGTCAGCGAGGGCGCGGCGGCCGCGATCAAGATCGCCCAGGCGACGGCGCTGCGGTTGCTCGAATCGGAGGTGAAGGACCAGCCGGTCCTCGGCAGCTGGCAGGCCCTGCTCGATTATCTGCGGGCGGATATGGGCGCCTCCCCGATCGAGCGGGTGCGCGTGCTCTACCTCAACGCCAGGAACATGCTGATCCGCAACGAGCCCTTGTCGGAAGGATCGGTCGACGAGGCGGCGGTCTACGTCCGCGAGGTGATCCGCCGCGCGCTCGAATATCACGCCACCGCGATGATCCTCGTCCACAACCATCCGAGCGGCGTCCCGCAGCCGAGCCAGCAGGACATCCGCCTGACCCGCGAGATCGTCGAGGCAGCGAGGCCGCTCGGAATCGCCGTCCACGACCATGTCATCGTCGGGGCGAGGAGCTGCGCCAGCATGCGCTCGCTGGGGCTGCTGTAGCGAAAAGAAATTCCTCGCCCAGACAAGCCGGGGGAAGAATTGGGCTACCGCCCGCCCCTCTGCCGGCAATTGTCGGTCCGGCTACGGGTGCAGGGCGGATAGGATTTCGCCGCCGTGTAGGGCCCGCCCACTCCGGCGGGCCGATAGTCTGGCGCCCGCGTTGCGCCGACGTCGGTCTCGCCGGCTCGCGGCGTCGTCGCCGCGTCGTCGAGGATCGCGGCGCGATTGTCGCTGGGCGGAGTCGTCGAGGGGGTCGCCGTGTCGGCCGGGGCGGTCTGGGCGAGAGCGGGGGCGCAGAGCAAAGCGGCGGCCAGGATCAGGGACTTGGGCATTTCATCTTCCTCCTTGTCTGGCGCCGAGAACGAAGCGCGCCGAGCCGCCGTTCCCGATGAAAGCCGGTCGGGCTTGTGATAGGGACTGGCGGGTGATGACGCTCGACCGCAGAAGCCTGTTGCTCGGCGCGAGCCTGGCCCTGACCGGCTGCGGCCGGGACGCGGCCGATCCCGCGCCGGCGGCGACCGGCAAGGCCGCCAGGCTGATCGCCGCCGCCCGCGCCCAGATCGGAGTCACCGTCCGCTACGATTCCGCTTACACCCCGCTTGCCTTCCCGGGCGGCGACGTCCCCCGCGAGCGTGGGGTCTGCACCGACGTCGTCATCCGCGCCTATCGCGACGCTCTCGGGATCGACCTGCAAAAGCTGGTCAATGCCGACATGCGCGAGGCCTTCAGCGCTTATCCCCGCACCTGGGGCCTGCACGCGCCGGACCGCAGCATCGATCATCGCCGGGTGCCCAACCTCCGGACCTGGCTCACCCGCCAGGGCGCCGCGCTGCGCATCCTGGCCGAGGCCGACGGCTGGCGACCCGGCGACATCTTCACCTCGCTCGTCGGCGGCACCGGCACCCATATCGGCCTCGTCTCGGACCGGCGCGGTCCCAAGGGCTGGCTGATCGTTCACAATATCGGCGCCGGCACGCGTGAGGAGGACGGCCTCACCGCCTGGCCGATCACCGGGCGGTTTCGGTGGGCGTTGAGTTGACCGCGTCGCGCACCGGTTCTATATTCATGTTTTGTTCCAAACTCGGAGGCGCTCGTGGATGTTTCTGCCGAAAGGGTTGTCCGGCCGATTGATTCGGCCGGTCCGCTCCGGGCCGGAAGTTTCAGCCTCGACTGAAAACAAAGGATTTTCTTCCGCGATCGGCGTGATTTTCGTGACTTTTGAAAGATCCGGACGACCTTCCCGGCGGCGGCCTCCGATTGAAGCCCCCCGACGACTTTGCTAACCGCCGCTCTCCTCAGCAGGTCAGGAGCGCCGATGATCCCCCGCTATTCGCGGCCGCAGATGAGCAGCATCTGGGCGCCCGAGGCCCGCTTCCGGATCTGGTTCGAGATCGAGGCCCACGCCCTCGACGCGATGGCGGAGCTGGGCGTAGTGCCGAAGGAGGCGGCGGAAGCGGTGTGGGCCCGCGGCGGCTTCGACGTCGAACGGATCGACGCGATCGAGGCGGAGGTGAAGCACGACGTCATCGCCTTTTTGACCAGCGTCGCGGAGCATGTGGGCCCGGAGGCGCGCTTCCTCCACCAGGGCATGACCAGCTCGGACGTGCTCGACACCTGCCTCGCGGTGCAGTTGAAGCGCGCCTCGGACCTGCTGCTCGAGGACATGGATGCCCTGCTCGAGGCGCTGAAGCGCCGCGCCCACGAATTCAAACTCACCCCGACGATCGGCCGAAGCCACGGCATCCACGCCGAGCCGGTGACGTTCGGGCTCAAGCTCGCTTTCGCTTATGCCGAGTTCGCCCGGGCGCGGGCCCGCCTGGCGGCGGCGCGCGACGAGATCGCGACCTGCGCCATCTCCGGCGCGGTCGGCACCTTCGCCAACATCGATCCGCGGGTCGAGGCGCATGTCGCGGCGAAGATGGGTCTCGAGGTCGAGCCGATCTCGACCCAGATCATCCCCCGCGACCGCCACGCAATGTATTTCGCGACGCTCGGGGTGATCGCCTCGTCGATCGAGCGGCTGGCGACCGAGGTCCGCCACCTGCAGCGGACCGAGGTGCTGGAAGCGGAGGAATATTTCGCGCCCGGCCAGAAGGGCAGCTCGGCGATGCCGCACAAGCGCAACCCGGTTCTGAGCGAGAATTTGACGGGCCTCGCCCGGATGGTCCGCGCCTATGTCAATCCGGCGCTGGAGAATGTGGCGCTCTGGCACGAGCGCGACATCAGCCACAGCTCGGTCGAGCGCTATATCGCCCCCGACGCGACGGTGACACTCGACTTCGCCCTGGCCCGCCTCACCGGGGTGATCGACAAATTGCTCGTCTATCCCGAGCGGATGAAGCGCAACCTCGACCGCATGGGCGGCCTCGTCCATTCGCAGCGGGTGATGCTCGCTTTGACCCAGGCCGGCGCCAGCCGCGAGGACGCCTACCGGCTGGTCCAGAAGAGCGCGATGAAGGTGTGGGAAAGCGACGGCGCGCTGTCGTTGCTCGAATTGCTCAAGGACGATCCCGAGGTCGGCGCCCTGCTGCCGCCCGAGCGGCTCGAGGAGAGCTTCGACCTCGGCTACCATCTGAAGCACGTCGACACGATCTTCGAGCGGGTGTTCGGAAAGTTAGCTCCCCGGAGGAGTCACGAATGAGCGATTTGTCCCAATTCCCGATCACCGGCCGCTGGCCGGCCGAGCATCCCGACCGGCTGCAGCTCTATTCGCTCAACACGCCCAACGGCGTGAAGGTCTCGATCATGCTCGAGGAGACCGGCCTTCCCTACGAGCCGCATCTCGTCGACATTACGAAGAACGAGACCTGGACGCCCGAATTCCTGTCGCTCAACCCGAACGGCAAGATCCCGGCGATCGTCGATCCGGACGGGCCCGGGGGACAGCCGCTCGGGCTGTTCGAATCCGGGGCCATCCTGCTCTATCTCGCCGACAAGACCGGGCAGCTGATCCCGGCCGACGCCGCCCGCCGCTGGGAGACGATCCAGTGGGTCTTCTTCCAGATGGCCGCGATCGGCCCGATGTTCGGCCAGGTCGGCTTCTTCAACCGCTTCGCCGGCAAGGCGATCGAGGACAAGAGGCCGCTCCAGCGCTACGTCGACGAATCCAGGCGGCTCCTCGGAGTGCTGGAGAGCCGTCTCGAAGGGCGCGAGTGGATCATGGGGGAGTATAGCATCGCCGACGTCGCCGCCTTGGGCTGGGTGCGCAACCTCGTCACCTTCTACGAGGCGCGCGACCTGGTGGCGTTCGACGCCCTTGGCAACGTCCCCGCCTGGCTCGAGCGCGGCCTCGCCCGCCCGGCCGTGCAGCGCGGGCTGGAGATACCGAAACGGGGCTGAGCCCTTCTCACCGGCGCCGTAACGGGATAGGATGCGCGGCATCATAACGGCATCGGCGGGGGGGCAGATGACGAGCATCGGTGCATCGGTCGGCAAAGGCGGAGTCAATCGGAAGGAGGACGTCACCATCGTCCAGGAGCTGCTCGCTCCGCACGCGGCAGCGCTCGGCCGCCCTCCGCTCGACATCGACGGCGCCTATGGCGACAACACTTTCCAGGCCATCCGCCTCTACCAGCAGCGCGTCATGGGGCTGGCCAGGCCCGACGGCAAAGTCGACCCGGGCGGCCGGACCTGGCAGGCGCTGATCGCGGGCACGACCGTCACGCCCGCCAAGCCCGCCTCGGCAGGCTCGGCTTCGCTGAGCGGCGGCGCATGGTGGGACGCCAACCAGGCGCGCTTTCCCAACAGCAGCGCGATCGCCGATCTCTCGCCCGCCTTCCGGCCCAAGCTCGAGGCGTTCGTCAAGGCGCTGCGCGATGCCGGCGCCTCGGTCAGCATCACCGCCGGCAATCGCGACGCGACCCGGGCCTATCTGATGCATTTTTGCTGGAACGTCGCGAACGGGACGGTGAAGCCGTCGGCGGTGCCGGCCAGGGCCGGCTGCGACATAATATGGGACCATGGCAACGATTCCAGGTCGCGGGCCGCGGCGAAGGAGATGGTCCAGCGCTTCGGCATCGTCTTCGGGCCGTCGCTCACCTCGAACCATATTGGCGGCCAGGCGGTCGACATGACGATCGGCTGGACCGGGACCTTGAACGTCAGGGACGCCAACGGCACCGTCCGGACGCTCGGTGCGCCGCGCAACGGCGCCAAGAATACCGGCCTTCACGCCGTCGGCGCGACCTACGGCGTCCGCAAGCTCGCTTCCGACGCCCCGCACTGGTCCCTGACCGGCCACTAGCGCCTGGCTGAACCGACATTCGACTGGCCGCGCGAGCCGTAAAGCCCCTCTCCCGCTTTTTGCGGGAGAGGAGGGCCCCACCGCGCTGCGGTGGGAGGTGAGGGTCTTTCCGAGTCGGTGCTACAGACCCTCACCTCCCAAGCTTCGCTTGGGCCCCTCCTCTCCCGTGAAGGACGGGCGAGGGTATAGGCGCCAAGCCGAATCTCGATTCAACCTAGCGTCCGGCGGGTGGCCGCTTCTGGGGTCCCGTCGTCGGTCCTGCCGCCACCGGCCAGCCGTCCTTCCAGACCAGCCGGTCGATGAGCATGATCCGGCGGGTGTTGACCTCGTCCGTCGGCCTGGTGCTCGGCCGGTTGGCGTCGACCGCATGGTAGACGATCCAGAGATCGCCGCGAGCGTCCTCGACCAGGCTGTTGTGGCCCGGCGCGCGCCAGTTGCCGCGCGCTTCGAGGACGGTGCCGCCTCGAGTCTCGAACGGACCCGCGGCGCTCCGCGAGCGGGCCGCCATGACGGCGTAATGGGCGCCTTTGCCGCAGCAATTGTCGCCCGAATAGAAGAGGTAGTAATAGCCGCCGCGGCGGACCATCCAGCCGCCCTCGACCAGCGCCCTGTAGGGGGCGCCCTTGTCGGGACGGACCAGCTCGACGGCTTCGCTTCCGGCGGCGAAGGAGAGGCGGTCCGGCGCCAGCTCGCGCACCTTGATCGGCTCGAAGCCCGAGCCCCAATAGAGCAGGCGCTTGCCGGTCGCCGGGTCGTCATAGGCCATCGGGTCGATGTTGACGAAGCTCGGCCCGCATTGCAGCGGGTGGCCCATGTCGGTGAACGGGCCCTCGGGGCGGCCGGAAGTGGCGACGGCGAGGCAGAGGCCTTTGCTGTCGTCGCTCAGCGCCGCATCGGGCTTGGCCGAATAATA
>JAXDPG010000248.1:0-13945 GCA_034668485.1 Sphingomonadales bacterium | reverse complement strand
CAGGCCAGGACGACATTCTGGGCGACGCCCCAGCGCACCGCCGAAGCCCGCCGGGCGACGCCCGCACCGATGATGCAGCCGGTGATCGTGTGCGTGGTCGAGACTGGGATGCCGAGCCAGGAGGCGGCGAACAGCATCACCGAGCCGCCGGCCGACGCGCTGAAACCCTGGTGCTGCGAGAGCTTGGTGATCCGCGAGCCCATCGTCTCGATGATCCGCCATCCCCCGGTAAGGGTGCCGAGGCCGATCGCGACGTAGCAGCTGACCGCCACCCAGTGAGGAACGTGGAATTCGCCCGAGAGGTGGCCCGTCGAATAGAGCAGGACGGCGATGATCCCCATCGTCTTTTGAGCGTCGTTGAGCCCGTGGCCGATCGAGTAGGCGGCCGAGGAGACGAGGTGCAGGGCGCGGAAGCCGCGCTCCGCGCCCCGCGGCGTCGCCCGCACCGCAAGCCAGCTCGTCACCAGCATGATCAGCAGCGCCAGCATCATGCCGAGCATGGGGGACAGGACGATTGCGATCAGGGTCTTGTTGAGCCCGGTCCACTGGATTCCGGTCAGCCCCGCATGGGCGACGCCGGCGCCGACCAGGCCGCCGACCAGCGCGTGGCTCGAGGAGGAGGGAATGCCCTTCAGCCAGGTGACGACGTTCCAGAACATCGCTCCGACGAGCGCCGCGAACACCACTGCGGGGGTGATCAGATCCTTGTCGATCAGGCCCTTGCCGATCGTGTCGGCGACCTTGTGAAGGCTCGGCACGGCGAGGGCCAGGAAATAGGCGGCGAAGTTGAAGAAGGCGGCGAAGGCGACCGCCTGTACCGGGCTGAGCAACCGGGTCGCGACCACGGTGGCGATCGAGTTGGCGGCGTCGTGAAGCCCGTTCAGGAAATCGAACGCCAGGGCGACGAGGATGAGGCCGATGAGCAGCGGCAGGGCCAGCTCGTGCATGGTCTTGCGCTCCTCAGGCGTGGTCGATGACGATGCCGGAAATCTCGTTCGCCACGTCCTCGAGCCGGTCGAGGACCCTCTCCAGATGGCTGTAGATCTCGCGACCGACGATATAGCCCATCGCATTGCCGTCGCGATGCCTCAGGAAGAGCGCCTTGAGCCCTTCGTCGTGGAGGCTGTCCGCCTCCTCCTCCAGATGGACGATCTTCTCCGTGATCTCGTCCAGCTTGCGATGGTTGCTGCCGACCTTGCGCATCAGCGGCATCGCCTCGCCGACCAGCTTCGCGCCCTGCTCGGCGAGCGCCGCCATGTCGCGCATCTGCGGCTCGAAATGGGCGACCTCGAACTGCGTGATCGCCTTGGCGGTCTTCTGCATCTCGTCGATCGCGTCGTCCATCGAGGAGATCAAATCGGTGATCGCGCTTCGGTCGAAGGGCGTGATGAAGGTTCGGCGGACGCCGTGGAGCACCTCGCGGGTGACGTCGTCGGCCTGCTCCTCGAACTTCGAGATCTGGCGGCACGCCTCCTGAATGCCCTCCTCCTTGGCGAACATCCGGCTCATCACTTCGCTGCCGCCGACCAGGGTCTCGGCGTGCCGTTCAAACATGTCGAAGAAGGCCACCTCCTTGGGCATGACCGCTCGGAACAGCTTCAGCATCTTTTCCCCCTGTGGATCGCCGCGCTGTACAGCGCCGCGGTGGCCATTGATAGCACGCCCCTAGTCGCCGCTGGAGACGCATCGGTGACGATTCGGTTTCATTTTTGTGACGCGTCAGCCCTCGGCGTCGAGCGCATAGCCCGCCGAACGGACGGTACGGATGACATCGGGCTGCCCGCCCTCGTTCAGCGCCCGGCGCAGGCGGCGGACGTGGACATCGACCGTCCTCAACTCGATATCGCTGTCATGGGCCCAGACCGCATCGAGCAGCCGCTCGCGCGAGAACACCCGGCGGGGATGCTCGAGGAAGTGGCGGAGCAGCCGGTATTCCGTCGGCCCGAGCGGCACAGCATTCCCCGCGCGCCGGACCTTGTGGGCCGTCAGGTCCATCTCGAGATCGCCATAGCTCAATGCCTCGCCGGCCAGCGCCGGCCGCACCCGGCGAAGCACGGCGCCGACGCGGGCGATCAATTCGGCTGGGCTGAACGGCTTGGTGACATAGTCGTCCGCGCCCGTTTCGAGGCCGCGAATGCGGTCGCTTTCCTCACCGCGCGCGGTCAGCATGATGTTGGGGTCGGTGGGGGTGGCGGCTCGGCGACGCAGGCGGCGGCAGACTTCGAGCCCGGAAACGCCCTCGATCATCCAGTCCAGGATGACGATGTCGGGCACCTCCTCCGCCGCGAGCAGAAGGGCTTCCTCGCCGTCGGAGGTGCGGCGGACGTCGAATTCCTGGCGCTCGAAATGCCAGATCAGCAGCTCGGCGAGCGCCTTGTCGTCCTCCACGAGCAGCAGCCTGCCCTTGCTCATGGCGCCGGGATAGGCGGCGCGTGTTGCGCTTTCATGACACCGGCCCCGCGGCCGGCAGCAGCACGTGCACCTGGGTGCCGCGCCCGGGCTCGCTTTCGATCCTAAGCCGGCCGCGGTGCCGCTCGATGACGTGCTTGACGATCGAAAGGCCGAGGCCGGTGCCGCCGAGCGAGCGGCTGCGGCCGGGATCGACCCGGTAGAAGCGCTCGGTCACCCGCGGAATATGCTCGGCAGCGATGCCCTCGCCCTCGTCGGAGACGGCGAGATGGACCATCGGCCCTTCGCGCGCGAGAGCGACGACGACGGCCGTGCCCGGCCGCCCGTAGCGCAGGGCGTTGCTGATCAGGTTGTCGATCATCTGCAGCAGTTCCGCCCGATCCCCGGCCACGTCAGGAAGGTCGGGCGCCGCTTCGAGCCGGATCTCGCAGCCCCGTTCGGCGGCCGTGTGGCGGACATTGTCGCGCACTTCCTCGACGAGGCTGGCGAGGGCCAGCGGCTCGAGCGGCGGATTGAAGCGCTCGGCCTCGATCCGCGACAGCGACACCAGATCCTCGACCAGCCGCTGCATCCTTTTCGCCTCGTCGTGGACGATCGCGGTGAAGCGGCGGCGGGTCGCTTCGTCGAGCTCGCCGCCCTGCTCGCGCAGAGTCTCGGTATAGCCGAGCAGGGTGGCGAGCGGCGTGCGCAGCTCGTGGCTGGCATTGGCGACGAAATCGACCCGCATCCGCTCCGCCGCATGCGCCTCGCTGCGGTCGGTGAGCCGAACGAACAGGGCGCCGTTCTCGAGCGGGGCGATGCTCATCGTCCAGCGCCGATGGCTCTCGCCGAGCCCGGCCAGCTCGATCTCTTCGGCCGCCGCCGGCGGGGCCGCGATGAGCCGCTCCGCCGCTTCGGGATGGCGGAGGGCGAGGCGGACGTCCTGCCCCTCGATGCCGGTGCCCAAAGTGGCGCGCGCCGCCGCGTTGCTCATCTCGACCCGGCCCGCGGCGACGATCAGGGCGGGCTCCGGCAGCGCCTCCAGCACGTTGCGGGCGATCGCCCGCACCCCGGTCGCGGGACCCGGGGCGAGGGCACGGATCATCTCGGCCAGCTCGCCCTCGGCGACGGCGGCGGCGGCCTCCTGCGGCGGGAACCAGCGGCGCTCACGCTCGCCTTTCTCGGGCCAGTCGTCGCGCTCCTCGGCGACCTCCATCCGGAACAGCCGGACTTCCGCCGGCAGCATCGCGCCGGTGCGCCGGCGCTTGCGATAGAAATAGCGGCCGACCGGCTCCGGATCGACCGGGCCGACGATGCCGGCCTCCTCATACGCCTCTTGCGCCGCCGATTCGGTCGGGCTCTTGCCCGGGATCGGATTGCCGCGCGGGACCACCCAGCGCCGGGTCTCACGCGAGGTGATCAAAAGCACCTCGACTCCTCCGCCCGCGGCCGGCCGCACCGGGATGACTCCATATTGGGTCAGCACGGCCGATGCTCCCCGAGCCGCGGGGCCGGCCGGTCGGCGACCTGGCGGCGGCCGTCGATGACGATCGGCGAAGCGAGGCCGGGCGCCGAGCCTTCGATCCGGAGGCCGCGGTGGACGACCTGCGGGTCGGCGAACACCGCATCGACCGCGTTGATCGGCCCCGCCGGGATGCCGGCGGCTTCGAGCGCTTCCGACAGCGCCTTTCGCGTGCGTCCGTGGATCGCCCGCTCCAGCAGTGGGATCAGGGCCGAGCGATTGACCACCCGCGCCGGATTGGTCCGGAAGCGCTCGTCCCCGGCCAGCCCGGCCAGGTCCAATATCCCGCAAAGCCGCTCGAACTGACGGTCGTTGCCGACCGCGACGATGATCTCGCCGTCGGCGGCGGCGAAGGCCTGATAGGGGACGAGGTTGACGTGGCCGTTGCCCATCCGGTGCGGAACCTCGCCGGACACCATCCAGTAGAGCGCCTGGTTGCCCAGCACCGCGACCTGGGTGTCGAGCAGGGCCATGTCGACATAAGCGCCGCGCCCCGATCGGTCGCGTTCGCGCAGGGCGGCGAGGATGGCGACGGTCGCGTAGAGGCCGGTGAACATGTCGGCATAGGCGACGCCCGATTTCTGCGGCGGCCCGTCGGGCTCGCCGGTGAGCGACATGGCGCCGCCCATGCCCTGGATGATGAAGTCGTAGCCGGGCCGGTGAGCGTAAGGCCCGTCCTGGCCGAAGCCGGTGATCGAGCAATAGACGAGACCGGGGTTGAGGGCGGACAGGGCAGGATAGTCCAGCCCGTAACGGGCCAGTCCGCCGACCTTGAAATTCTCGATCAGAACGTCCGCTTCGGCCGCCAGCGCGCGCACCTGCGCCTGGCCCTCCGGTGTGGCGATATCGATCGCCAGCGAGCTTTTGCCGCGGTTGCAGGCGTGGAAATAGGCGGCGGCGCCGTCCGGAGCGAAGGGCGGGCCCCATTGCCGCGTGTCGTCGCCGCTGCCGGGGCGCTCGATCTTGACGACCTCGGCGCCAAGATCGGCGAACAGCTGCCCCGCCCACGGCCCAGCCAGGATCCGGGCGAGCTCGACGACTTTCAGGCCGGCGAGGGGTTTATTCATTTCCCGTCGCCCCAGCGGCTAGGGCCCCGGCGGGTGAAAGGCAGGAGCGTTCTTCACCCCCTGGGACACCAGCCTTCGCTGGGGTGACGGGCGTCGCTCGCTGAGCGGCCCCCGTCAAAACGCCGAAATCCCGGTGATCGCGCGCCCGAGGATCAGGCCGTGGACGTCGTGCGTCCCCTCGTAGGTGTTGACCGTCTCGAGGTTCATGGCGTGGCGCATCACCTGAAACTCGGCCGAGATGCCGTTGCCGCCGTGCATGTCGCGCGCGACCCGGGCGATATCGAGCGCCTTGCCGACATTGTTGCGCTTGATGAGGCTGATCGTCTCCGGGATCAGCTCGCCCTCGTCCAGCCGCCGCCCGACCCGGAGCGCCGCCTGCAGGCCGAGCGTGATCTCTGTTGCCATATTGGCGAGCTTGAGCTGCACGAGCTGGGTCGCGGCGAGCGGGCGGCCGAACTGCTTCCGATCGAGCGTGTAGCGCCGCGCCGCCTCGAAGCAGGCCTCGGCCGCGCCCATCGCACCCCAGCCGATGCCGTAGCGCGCCCGGTTGAGGCAGCCGAAGGGCCCGGCGAGGCCGCTGGCATTGGGGAGCAGGCTCTCCTCGGGCACCTCGACCCCGTCCATGACGATCTCGCCGGTGATCGAGGCGCGCAAGGACAGCTTCATGCCGATCTTGGGCGCGCTGAGGCCCTTCATCCCCTTCTCGAGCAGGAAGCCGCGGATCTTGCCGTCATGCGCGTCCGACTTCGCCCAGACGACGAAGACGTCGGCGATCGGCGAGTTGGTGATCCACATCTTGGAGCCGGAAAGGCGGTAGCCGCCGTCGAACTTCTGCGCCCGGGTCCGCATCCCCCCCGGGTCGGAGCCGGCGTCGGGCTCGGTCAAGCCGAAGCAGCCGATCAGCTCGCCCTTGGCCAGCCCCGGCAGCCATTTGCGGCGCTGCTCCTCGGAGCCGTAGGCATGGATCGGATGCATGACGAGCGAGGACTGGACGCTCATCGCCGAGCGATAGCCGCTGTCGACCCGCTCGACCTCGCGCGCGGCCAGGCCGTAGCTGACGTAATTGAGGCCCGCCCCGCCATATTCGTGCGGGATGGTCGCGCCGAGCAGGCCCAATTCGCCCATTTCCGACATGATCTCGCGATCGAAACGCTCCTCGAGGAACGCCTCCGTCACCCGCGGCTGCAATTTCTCCTGCGCATAGGCCTGGGCGGTATCCCGGACCAGCCGCTCCTCGTCGCCGAGCTGGGCGTCGAGCGCGAACGGGTCGGCCCAATCGAAGGGCAGGGGGTTCGGGTGCGCCATCTTTTCCTCTTGCTTGGTCGCCTGCCGCCTAGCGGTTCGTCGGCGGCGAGGAAACCCCGGTCCCCTAGGGCTGTATCGACATTCATGAGGCTGTCACGCTCACCGATCCCCTCCCCCGGCGGGGACAAGGGAGAAAAGGCGACACCGCTGAATGTCGACACAGCCTAGGGCTCGCCATCGGGTCGAGGCGCACCCACGACCGGGGGCGGCGCCCGCGGCCCCGGTGTGCGCTCGCGCCTGGCGCCGTCCTTCTCGGAAGTCTCTGCGCCATCGGCGCCAGCCATCGTCTGCAGATGGACGGCCTTCCCATATTCCTCGCCGTCGCCGGCGCCGCCGAACGGGCGGTAGAATTGCGGGATCTTCCACTCGAAGGTCCCGACGCTGAACGGCGCCGGACCGCCCGGCTCTTCGGTTCCGACAAGGTCGGTGATGCGGACCGAATCCGGATCGGCCAGCGACCAGTCGCCGAGCGCATGCGGCTTCTTGTCCCAGTGCAGGATGCTGTCATAATATCCGCTTGCCTTGCCTTCGGCAGCGCCTTCGCGCACCTCGACGAAGTCGAAGGCGACGTCCGCCGGACGGATCGCGACGACTGCGTCGAACCCCGAGCCGGAACGGTTGTCGTCATAGCTGAGGTCGCGGATCCTGGTCAGCTCGCGATGGCTGGGCGGCACCACGTTCATCGCCACCGTGCACGGCGTGCCCGAGACCGGAGTCGCGGTGACCGTGAATCCGGCGCCGCCGCTCGGAACGACCGCCGGAGCGGTCCACACGATGCCCGACCCGCCGGTAGCGACGAAGGTGCCTCCGGTCGCGGTCCACATCGGGGGCGCAGCGGGGGTCCGAGTGTTCATCGCCACCGGCTCGTTGACGGCGACCTTGGTGCGCGTGCCCGGGGTTCCGTCGGGCGCCTTGCCCACCGTCCCGGTCCAGATGGTGCAGGGGGCGGGCTGAGGGGCCGGCGGGGGCTGGGCGGGCGGCGCGGGGGCGGGCGTCGCCGGAGCGGGCGGCGCAGGAGCCGGGGGAGCAGGAGCCGGGGGAGCTGGGGCCTCTTCGGGAACGGTCTGCGATACCGCTGCCACGGTCGGATAGGCCGGGACGAGGCTGAGGTCGCGCAGCGGCGCCGGCCCGGATCTCGCGACGCCCCTGACAGTGGACGAAGCCGGCGCGGCGGCGGCCTCCGGCCTGACCTTACGCGCCCTCAAAGCCATCTCGACCACTCCCTCGCCCTGGAAAGCCCGTTGCGATGCCGGTTTGTCCTGCGCGCGGCCCGCCCCCGTCCCGGGTGCGACGGCAAGTGTAGCCCGGATTGCCCGGCGAGGCGACTGGGCCTGGCGGCGAATAGCCGGCGGACAGGGTGGGATTCGAACCCACGGTGGGCGTGAACCCACGGCGGTTTTCAAGACCGCTGCCTTAAACCACTCGGCCACCTGTCCTGCAGGTCCCGCCGCTCTAGTCGCGGCGGGGCCGCTCGTGCAACCCGCGCGCCGAGCCGAGTATCGGCGGGCCGGCCCCTGTGGCATCAGGGGGTCCGAGCGGGAGAAGAATGTATGCGTTTCCTTGGGGCGATGGCGGCCCTGGTGCTGGCGGCGGCGGTTCCCGCGGCCGGCCCGGCGTCGGCCCAGGCCGGGCTCGGGCAGAGCGGCTTCGCGGCCTACCTGCCCCAGCTCGAGGCGCAGGCGCGCCGCGCCGGCGTCAGCCCCGCCACCATCGCCGGCGTCTTCCCCAACCTGGTCTACAGCGCCCGCACCGTCCAGCTCGACCGGGCCCAGCCCGGCGGGACGCCCGGAAGCGAGGCCAACCCGCCCTTCGCGCCGTACCGCGCCCGCCACGTCAGCCCGGCTCTGATCGCGGGCGGCCAGCGCCGCTATGCCGTCAACCTCCCCTATCTGCGCGACATCGGCCGGACCTACGGAGTCGCGCCCTCGGTGCTCGTCGCCATCTGGGGCCACGAGACCAGCTACGGCGCCGTCACCGGCGATTTCGACCTGCTCAACTCGCTCGCCACGCTCGCCTATGACGGCCGCCGCCGCCAGCTCTTCGCCGACGAGTTCGTCGCCGCCCTGAAGATGATCGACCGCGGCGTTCCGCGCAGCCGCCTCAGGGGCAGCTGGGCCGGCGCCACCGGCCACCCTCAGTTCCTGCCCTCGGTCTGGCTGCGGCTGGCCCGCGACGGCGACGGCGACGGCCGCGCCGACATCTGGCGAAGCGAGCCCGACGCGCTCGCCTCGATCGCCAATTATCTCAGCAATGCCGGCTGGAAGCCGGGCCTGACCTGGGGCCTCGCCGTCCGGGTCCCGCCCGGCCTCGACCGGGCCCGGCTGCGCAGCAATTTGAAGGCGCCGCGCTGTCCGCGGGTCCACGAGCGCCACAGCCGCTGGCTGACGGTGGCCGAGTGGCGCGCCCTCGGCCTCGTCGCCCAGAACGGGATCTGGCCGCGCGACAGCGAGATGGCCTCGCTGATCGAGCCCGACGGGCCGGGCGCGACCGCCTATCTGCTCACCGGCAATTACCGCGCCATACTCGACTATAATTGCTCCAACTTCTACGCTTTGTCGGTCGGCCTGCTCGCCGATGCCATCGCGCGCTAGCGCGGGACGAGGCGAGGGGTTAAGCACAGCGAAAAGGGCCGCCTCGCGCTCGCCGCACTGTCAGGGAATTGTCTCAGCCATGAATCGCAAAAGCCTGTTTCTCTTAGCTTTCGCCGCCGCTTCGTCGCTCCCGGCGGCCGCCGCCGCGCCGCCTTTCGAGACGGCGGCGAAGGTCGCCTACATGATCGACACCTCGTCGGGCGCGGTGCTCTACGCGAAGAATGCGGACGTCCGCATGCCGCCCGCCTCGATGGCGAAGATGATGACCGTCCACATCGCCTTCAACATGATCAAGCGCGGCGAGAAGAAGATGGGCGACGTCTGCCAGGTGCGGCCCGAGACCTGGAAGCAATGGCACGGCCCGGAGGCCGGCTCGACCATGTTCCTCTCGCCCGGCGAGCAGGTCAGCGTCCAGAACCTGCTCCACGGAATCGTCACTTTGTCGGGCAACGATGCCAGCGTCGTGCTCGCCGAATGCATCGCCGGCACCGAGCCCGCCTTCGCCGCTTTGATGAACCAGGAGGCCAGGCGCCTCGGAATGGCCAATTCCAACTTCGGCAATTCGAACGGCTGGCCGGACGAGGGCGTCACCTACACCACCGCGCGCGACCTCGCGACTCTCGCCCGGGCGACGATCGAGACCACGCCCGACCTCTACAAGCAATTCTACACCCAGACCGAATTCACCTGGGGCAAGACCCTGGGCAAGGGCGACCCGATCACCCAGGGCAACCGCAACCCTCTGCTCGGCCGGGTGCCGGGCGCCGACGGCCTCAAGACCGGCCATACCGACGAAGCGGGCTACGGCTTCACCGGCTCCGCGAACCAGAACGGTCGGCGGATCATCATGGTCGTCGCCGGCCTCGGCAGCTTCACCCAGCGGATCGACGAATCGGTCAAGTTCATGGACTGGGGCTTCCGCGCCTGGAAGTCGCAGCCTTTGTTCAAGGCGGGCGAGAAGGTGGCGGAGGCCCGGGTCCAGCTCGGCGGCGACGATGAAGTGGCGCTGGTCGCCCCGCGCGGCATCGCCGTCACCCTGCCGGCCGGGGCGGCGGCCAACATCCGGGTCAAGGTCGCCTATCAGGGCCCGATCAAGGCGCCGATCGCCAAGGGCCAGCATATCGCCGACCTCATCGTCTCGACCCCCGACACGCCGCCGCAGACCATGCCTCTGGTCGCCGCGGACGCGGTCGGCGAGGCCGGCTTCTTCGGCCGCATCTGGAACGGCCTGACCTCTTTGTTCGGCTGAGAGGTGCCCGGCCGCTTCATCAGCCTCGAAGGCGGGGAGGGGGTCGGCAAGTCGACGCAGCTCACGGCTCTGGCGGAGGCGCTGCGCCGCCGCGGCCTCGAGGTGGTCGAGACTCGCGAGCCCGGCGGCAGCCCTGGCGCCGAAGCGATAAGGCGACTGCTCCTCGAAGGAGGCGACGACCGCTGGACTCCCGAAGCGGAAGCCCTGCTCTTCGCTGCAGCGCGCGCCGACCATGTCGCGAGGACCATCCGCCCGGCGCTGGAACGGGGGGCATGGGTGCTCAGCGACCGCTTCCTCGACAGCTCGCTCGCCTATCAGGGCGCTGCCGCGGGCGTGGGGGTGGACACGGTCCGTCAGCTGCACTGGTTCGGCAGCCACGGCTTCCTTCCGGACCGCACCCTCTTGCTCGCGCTCTCGCCCGAGGCGGTCGCGGCAAGACTCAGCGTCCGGGATGCCGGCGGCTCAGATCGTATCGGGGGCAGGGGAGGCGAGTTTCACGATCGAGTGGCAGAATCGTTCGGGCAGCTGGCGAACGAGGAGCCGCAACGCTTTCGCCGGATCGACGCGAGTGGTGAGCCGGAAGAGGTGACGGCAAGGCTCCTCGCCGCCGTCGGGGATCTGCTGTGACCCCGCTCTTCGGCCACGACGCCGCCGTCGCCGCCTTCCGCGACGCGCTCGATTCGGGCCGGCTCCACCACGCCTGGCTGATCTCGGGGCCGGAGGGGGTCGGCAAGAACCTGTTCGCGTCCAAGGCGGCGCTGCGCGTGCTGGCGCAGGGGCAGGGGAGGGTGGACGCCCTCGGCCTCGACGTGCCCGACGACCATCAGGCCGCCCGCCTCGCCGCCGCCGGCAGCCACCCCGATCTGATGCGCCTCGAGCGTCTGCCGCGCGAGAACAGCGCGTCGGGCGAGCTCGCGCGCAACATCAATGTCGATCAGGTGCGCTCCCTGCAGAGGCTGTTCAACACCACCGCCTCGCTGTCGCCCTGGCGGGTGGTGATCGTCGACTCGATCGACGATCTCGAGCGCAACGCCGCCAACGCCCTGCTCAAGAATCTCGAGGAGCCGCCGCCGAGCAGCGTCTTCTTCCTGGTCAGCCACGCGCCCGAACGGCTGCTTGCGACGATCCGCTCGCGCTGCCGGCCGCTGCGCCTCGCGAAGCTCGACGGCGACGCCATGACGTCAGCGCTGCGGACGGCGCTCCCTGGCGCCGAAGACAAGGAAATCAGGGATTTGGCCGCGGCCGGCCAGGGCTCGCCCGGGCGGGCCCTCGCCTGGCGCGGCCTCGACATCGCCGCGCTCGACAAGGCGATGACCGACCTCGTCCGCAAGGGCGACCCGACCAATGCCGGCCGAAGCGCACTCGCCCAGAGCCTCGCCCTCAAGTCGGCCCAGCCGCGCTACGAGGCCTTCCTCGCCCGGGCGCCGTCGGTCATCGCCGCCGAGGCGAAAGCCCGCAACGGCAGCGCCCTCGGCCAGGCGCTCGCCGTGTGGGAACGCGCCCAGGGCCTCGCCTCCAGCGCCCGCGGCCTCTCGCTCGATCCCGAGAGCGTGGTGTTCGAGCTCGCCGGCATGCTCGCCTCGCTCGCGCCGAGCCGTTGAGTCGGCCTTTTCAGGTGCATGCGTTGCGGGAAGGGCGCACGGACCCTAAGCACGGCGCATGGCCGAGCCCTTCTACGTCACCACCGCGATCAACTATCCCAACGGCCCGCCGCATATCGGCCACGCCTACGAGGCCGTGGCCACCGACGTCATCGCCCGCTTCCAGCGGTCGATGGGCCGCGACGTCTTCTTCCAGACCGGAACCGACGAGCATGGCCTGAAAATGGCCCAGGCGGCGCGCGAGCGCGGCATTTCGCCGGCCCGGCTCGCCGACGAGATGTCATCCATTTTCAGGAAGATGGACGAGCAGCTTCAGATTTCGTTCGATCGCTTCATTCGAACCACCGAGCCGGCCCACCACCGCGCCAGCCAGGCGATATGGCGGGCGATGGCGGAGCGGGGCGACCTCTATCTCGGCCGCTACGAAGGCTGGTACTCGGTGCGCGACGAAGCCTATTACGACGAAAGCGAGCTGATTGACGGCGCCGACGGCGGCAAGCTGTCGCCGCAGGGAACTCCGGTCGAGTGGACGGTCGAGGAGAGCTGGTTCTTCCGCCTCTCCGCCTATCAGGAGCAACTGCTCGCCCATTATCGCAACCATCCCGGCTTCATCCGTCCCGAATCCCGCCGCAACGAGGTGCTTCGCTTCGTCGAGGGGGGCCTGTCGGACCTCTCCGTCTCGCGGACCAGCTTCGACTGGGGCGTGAAGGTGCCGAGCGACGAGCGCCACGTCATGTACGTGTGGCTGGACGCGCTCACCAACTATCTGACCGGTGTCGGCTATCCCGACACGCAATCAGAGACTTACAGGAAGTTCTGGCCGGCTGATCTCCACATCATCGGCAAGGACGTGGTGCGTTTCCACGCCGTCTACTGGCCGGCTTTCCTGATGTCCGCCGGGGTGCCGCTCCCGAAACAGGTGTTCGGCCACGGCCATGTCCTGCTGCGCGGCGAGAAGATGTCGAAATCGGTCGGCAACGTCGTCGATCCGGCCGCGCTGATCCTTGCCTTCGGCGCCGACGCTCTGCGCTATTTCCTGATGCGCGACGTCAGCTTCGGCCAGGACGGCAGCTACAGCCCGGAGGCGATCGTCACCCGGGTCAATGCCGATCTCGCCAACAGCTTCGGCAACCTCGCCCAGCGCACCCTCTCGTTCGTCGCGAAGAATTGCGGCGGCGTGCTGCCGAGCGGGGGAAGGGGAGGGCCGGCCGATGCCGAGCTGCTCGCACTCGTCCGGCAGACGACGGCGGTCGACGTCCCCGCCTTGTTCGGCGACCTCGCCCTCAGCCAGGGGATCGAGGCCTGGATTCGCGCGGTCTTCGCCTGCAACCAATATATCGACGCGCAGGCGCCCTGGGCCCTCCGCAAGACGGATCCCGAGCGGATGACCGCGGTGCTCGCCGCCTTGTGCGAATCGATCGTCGACCTCGCGGTGGCGATCGCGCCGGTCGTCCCCGGATCGGCAGCCAGGCTTCTCGACCAAATCGGCGTTCCGGCCGGCGAGCGCAGCTTCGCGGCACTGGGCGACACCGGGCGCTACGCCAGGCTCGCCGCTTCCGGCTATGTGCTCGAGCCGCCGACTCCTATTTTCCCGCGGCTGGAGCTGCCGGCAGAGGCGTAGGCGGCGCCGGCCTGGGCAAGGCGTCGCTGCGGCGGATGCGTTGCAGATGCTGCCCGCGCTTGAGGACGAGCTGGCAGCTCTGCTGGCCCTCGCAGGCGATGATCGTGCCCGTCTTCATGTCGACCCGGACGATCTGGCCGCCGACCGCGAAGGCGTCGAAGCGCGGCGGCGCCGGGCGGGCATAGATGGCGAGGCCGACGATCCCGGCGGCGACGATCAGGCCGGTCGTCACCCTTTTGCCGAGCCGCTCGAGGGGATCGTCGGGCGGCTCGCCGTCTTCGGCCGTCGGGCCCGGCTCATTGGTGCTCTCCATTCAGGCCTCCATGGTCACGATCACCTTGCCCACCGCCTTGCCTCCGACGAAGCGGCGGATCGCGGCCGCGACGTCCGCAAGCCTGTACCGCCGATCGATGACCGGTGTCACCTTTCCAGCCTCGACCAGAGCCGCGAGGGCGGCAAGGTCGTCCGGATCGATTCGAGCGACGAAGAGAAGCAGCTTCTGGCGGACGAATCGCGACTGCAGCAGGCCGCCCACCGTCCGCGCCGCCCAGCGCGCCAGCCACCAGGCGCCCGGGTCGGCGCCGCCGCCGGCCATGCCGCC
>JAXDPG010000247.1:0-4583 GCA_034668485.1 Sphingomonadales bacterium | reverse complement strand
ACCAAGCGCGGAAGCCAGACGGACACCAACTATGTCAGCAACGATTACGGCTACGGCTCCAATTACGCGCTCGGCTCGATCGTCTCCTCCGGCAGCTCCTATTACAAGAACGGCGCCTATCAGAACTATACGAGCACCAGCACCAGCTACGCCTGGTGGGACGGCGCGGTGCAGTCCTCCGTCACCACCACCCAGGGGACCAGCGCCACCAGCTATTATTATTACGACGCCGGCGGCCGCCTGAGCTCGGTGTCGATCGGCGGCGCCCGGCCGCGCTCGATCAGCTTCACCAACGACATGAACGGCCAGGTCATCCGGCGCGACGAATCCGACAATGTCTGGAATGCCGGCGATCCGCACGAAGTCTGGTACCGCTTCAACGGCAAGCAGCTCGGCTATACCGGCAATAACGGAACGCTCGACACCGACTACCAGTCGTCGATCTCCAACCGCACCGCCACCCAGGGCAACGGCGCCTTTCGCAACGGCACGAGCTGGAGCAGCGCTCACGCCGATTTCGACCTCAGCGTCGATCCGATCAACAGCTACAACCAGGGCAGCGCCGCAAGCAGCTATACGGTCAGGGCGGGCGACACGCTGGCCTCGATCGCCGCCAATTTGTGGGGCGATTCGTCGCTTTGGTACCAGCTCGCCGAAGCCAATGGCTTGTCGGCCGCCAATGCGCTCGTCGAAGGACAGCGGCTGATCATCCCCTCGGGGGTGATGAAGAGCCAGCACAACGCCTCGACCTTCAAGCCCTACGATCCGTCCGACGTGATCGGCGACACCAGCGCGACCACGCCGGCGCCCAAGCAGCAGGCGAAGAAGGGCAAATGCGGCGTCTTCGGTCAGATCCTGCTGACCATCATCGCCGTCGCCATCTCGGTCGCCCTGCCGATCGTCGCTCCGGCCACGTTCGGCGGCATCCTCGGCGGCATCGGCGCGGCGGTGGTCGGCAACGTCGTCTCGCAGGGCGTCGGTCTCGCCACCGGCATCCAGGACAAGTTCAACTGGAAGGGCCTTGCCATGTCGGCGATCGGCGCCGGCGTCGGCGGCGGGCTCGGCCAGGTGCTCGGCAAGACCGCGGTCGCCGGCAGCAAGCTGCTCACCGACATCGTCCGCGGGGCGGCGAGCAGCGCCATCACCCAGGGCATCGGCGTCGCCACCGGACTGCAGAGCAAGTTCGACTGGGCCGGCGTGGCTGCGGCCGGAGTGGGCGCCGGAGTCGCCGGAGTCGTCGGCCGGGCGCTGACCGGGCCGGCGGGAAGCGAGGCCAATAGCTGGAACCGGCCGGGCGGCTTCGGCCACGACGCGATCGTCAACCTCGCCTCGACCGTGGCCTCCGCGGCGACGCGCTCAGCCGTCGAAGGCTCCAACTTCAAGGACAATCTGCTCGCGGCGCTGCCGGGAGCGATCGGAAGCACGATCGGCAATGCGATCGGGGTCAAGGTCGGGATGGCGGTCGAGCAGATGCGCTTCGACCGCGCTTTGGCCGACCTTCGCCGAATCGCCACGATGGAGGACGGACAGGCCTCCGACGGCAGCGCTTCCGCCTGCTTCGTCGCGGGCACGCTCGTCCACACCCCTTCCGGAAGCAAGCCGATCGAGCAGGTCCGGCCAGGCGACATCGTCTTCGCGCGCGAGGAGGAAGGCAAGGACCCGGCGCTTCGCCAGCGCAAGGTCGTCGAGACCTATCGCTACGCCGACCGGACCGTGCTGGTCGTCGACGTCGCCGCCTATGACGGCCGCAACATGAGCCTCAACGCCACTCCGGAACATCCCTTCTGGGTCGAAGGCAAAGGCTGGACCCCCGCCCAGGACCTCGGCTCGGGCGACGTCGTCGCCCTGGTCGACGGGTCGACGGCGGTCGTTACGAGCGTCGGCGGCGACGACGGCCTCCACCAGGTCTTCAACTTCGCGGTCGAGCAGGACCATACCTATTTCGTCGGGGCGCTCGGCGTCTGGGTCCACAACGAATATCAGACGCGCTGGGAGGAGGCGGCCAACCGGGCCTACGAATTCGGCCGCGGCAGTCCGGCCCGGCTGGCCCGGACCATGGAGCTGCTCAGCCGCTGGGGCCGCGAGAACAACGCCGCGGAATATCAGGCGGTCGAGCGGCTCGTCGCGGCCCGGTACCGCGACGACGGCCTCCTCACCGCCCATCGGATTCCCAGCCAGTTCCTCGCCGCAGAGCAGGCTGCCCAGGATCATTTCAACAATATCCTGGCCCATCCGATCATGCCGGACGTCACCGGCCTCGATGCCGGCCGCCAATATGCCGTCTATGCGAGCTTCGTCATCGCCAATGGCGACGCCACGGCGATCGCCGACCTGCGCGCCGGCAACCGGGTCATCCTCGGCCTGCGGCAGGAGACCTCGACCCTGACCAACCATGGCCAGGGCGCGTTCGACGACCGCATCCTCGTCCTGTGGCGGGAGAACAACACGCCGCACGTCGAGAGCTTCAATGCCAACACCGAGCCGAGCGCCCAATATGACTGGCGCGCCGGCGGCCGCGGCAACAGCCGCCGGGCGGCCTCGGCGGGCTATGAGGACGTCATCAAGCGCAAGATCGACGGCCAGGACGCCAATGGCGACGGAAGCGAGGATCTCGGCCGGCTCAACGAGGGCAATTACCGCTACTCGAAGAGCACCGCCGCCAACGGCCGCCAGGTCAATGGCGACGGGGTCAAGCACATCCTCCGGCCGGACACGAGCAACCCGGTCCAGCGCGACAGCAACGGCGACGGCTTCTTCACCTCCGCCGATCCGGGTACCGCGAACCTCGACGACGACCGCACGATGTACTTCCACCCGGCCGGCGCCTCCAACACCTTCTCGGCCGGTTGCCAGACCTTCAACACCAACGATTGGGTACGTTTCTGGACGAGTCTGGGCACTCAGGATCACTTCAGCTACGTTCTCAAGAATACGAGGAGGTGAGGAAGCGTGGAGGCGTCGGGCTGGGGCATGGCTGCGCTGATGTTCGCGGCGCTGGCCGGAGGCTGCGCCGAAGGCCGACCGCCGCGCGCTGAAGCGAAGGTTCACCGCGACGTCGGTGCCGGTATGCGGAAGTGCACCGACATCCGGGGCTATCTCTATGACCAGGCTGAGGGGGGCCGCATCGTGCACGCGCGCCCCGACGCCGCGTCGCCCGTGCTCGGTCGCGTCGCGCCCCCCGACAAGGGTCCGAACGGCGTCTCCGACGTCGCCGTCGGCTTCGACATTCTCGCCAGCCGCGACGGCTGGTTGCTCATCGAGGGCGCGGCCGACGACACGGCGCTTACGGAGCGGCCTGCCCGCTCCATGTATTCGGGCCGCGGCTGGATCCGCTCCGAGCGGGTCGGAGTCGGCCTCCAGACCAGCCAGGCCTTTGCCCAGCCCCGCCATTCCAGCGCGATGCTCGCCCGGGCGGTCGAGCCGGGCTCGCTCGACAATCTTTTCGAGATCGGCGCCTGCGACGGCCATTGGGTGCTTGGCCGCTGGCGCCCGTCCCCGCCGTCCACGATCCGCTACCAGCGTTCGGCGGTGATCTCGGCCGATCCGCTCACCCTCGAAGCCTGGGCGACGGGCATCTGCAATATCCAGGAAACGAGCTGCGACGGAGTCAGCGGCGACCGCCCCGCCGTTGCACCGCGCTAGACGCGCCGAAGCGCGCGACGCGCGGCACTTTCGCCGACATCCGGCCTCGGCTAGGCTCGCACGATGCCCGTCACCATCCGCACCGTCGAGGACGCCGCCGACCGCAAGGCCTTCGTCGACCTCGCCTTCGCCCTCAATCGCGACGATCCCAACTGGGTGCCGCCGCTGAAGACGGAGGTCCACAGCCTCCTCGATCCCCGTACCAACCCCTGGTTCGAGCATGCCGAGGCCCGCCTCTTCCTGGCCGAGCGCGACGGCAAGCCGGTGGGCCGGATCTCGGCTCAGGTCGATCGCCTCGTGCTCGAGCATATGGGCGCCGGCACCGGCCAGTGGGGCATGTTCGAGGCGGCCGACGCCGAGGTCGCCGCCGAGCTCATCCACCGCGCCGAAGCCTGGCTGAGAGGGCGCGACATGATTCGGTCGATGGGCCCCTTCTCGCTCTCGATCTGGGACGAGCCCGGCCTGCTCATCAAGGGCCACGACCATCCGCCGATGGTGATGATGGGCCACAACAAGCCCGAATATGAGGGCTGGGTCGAGGGCCAGGGCTATGCCAAGGCCAAGGACCTCTACACCTACGACCTGGACGTCTCGGGCGGCTTCCCGCCGATCGTCCAGCGAATCGTCGCCTCGGGCGAGAAGAATGCCAAGATCCGCATCCGAACCGTCGACCGCTCGAAGTTCGACGAGGAGGCGGCGCTGCTGCTCGGCATATTGAACGACGCCTGGTCGGACAATTGGGGCTTCATCCCCCTGACCGAGGCGGAGATCGCCTATGCCGGCAAGAAATTGAAGCCGATCGTGTTCGAGGACCTCATCCGGGTGGCGGAATATGAGGGCGAGCCGGTCGCGTTCATGATGTCCCTGCCGGACATCAACCTGCTGACCCGGGACCTTGGCGGCCGGCTGTTCCCGACCGGGTGGGCGAAACTGCTGTGGCG
>JAXDPG010000246.1:0-4348 GCA_034668485.1 Sphingomonadales bacterium | reverse complement strand
AGAATGGAGCGAAGGGCGCCGTCCAGCTGATCAGCCGCGACTGGACGATCGCCGACGGCCGCGGCGCCCGCCACCAGGTGCAGGGCGACGGCGTGGTCGGCGAGCAGCCGGTGATCGAGCCGGGCGGGTCGTTCGACTATGTCTCCGGCTGCCCGCTGCCGACCCCGACCGGCTGGATGGAGGGCCATTACCACATGGTCGGCGCCGACGGCCGCGCCTTCGACGCGGTCATCCCCCGCTTCCCCCTCGTCGCGCCGGCGGTGACGAGCTAGGATGCAGGCTCGAATGTCCGGAGTGATCGCGATGCGTAGCCTTTTCCTCGCCGCCATTGCCGCCGTTTGCGTCCTTGCCGCCGCCCCGGCCTCCGCCGGCATGCCGGTCACCAAGACGATGACCTGCCCGATCGGCGGCGGCAGCTTCTCGTTCACCACCACGGCGTCCTACAGCACCTATGGCGAGCGGCCCGACGGCAGGCCCTATGGCAGCTGGACCTTCCCGCTGGCGCTCCCCGAATGCCCGGACAACGGCCTCGTCCTCTACAAGGAATATACGTCCGAGGAGGTCGCCAGGCTCGAGCCCCTGGTCGCCTCCGAAGCCTTTCAGGCGCTGCGCAAGGACGACACGCCTTATTATCGCGCCTATTGGCTGATGAAGGCGATGGGGGTCGAGCCCGAGCGCTATTTGTGGGCGCTTCTACAGGCCGGCTGGGAGGCGGAAAGCAAGCCCGAGCTCAGGAAGCGCTATCTGACCGAGCTCGTCGATGCCTCGGCCGCGGTGCCGGCGCGGCCCGGCGACCTCAACTGGATCGGCATGGAAGGACGCGCGATCAACGCGCTGCGCGAGCTCGGCCGGTTCGACGAGGCGTCGGCGCGGCTGGCCAAGGTGCCGCTCGCGGGGCTCGATGCCGCGGGCGAGACTCCGCAGGCCAGGAGCCAGCGCGGCTGGCATGCCTTCTTCACCGCCATCAAGCCCGTGATCGAGCGTCGCGATTCGTCGACCGAGCCGCTCGACATGCTGCCGCGGAGCGTCGCCGTCGGCCGCTGCCTCGACCGTGCCGACAAGCTGGAGGCGGCCGACAAGGCCTTCTGCACGAAGGAAACGGCCGCGGTCGAGGAGCTTCGCGCCACCCGCGCCAAGATGGACAAGGAGATGAAGGCGCTTCAGGAGTCCCGCGAGGCGAGCGGGCGTTGAGGCCTATTTCATCAGACTGACCAGCCGGCTCATCAAAGCGGCGAACCTCGGTTCGTCGAGCGCGGCGACGGGATCGTTCCAGGTCGCCGAGACGGCCAGCCATCGTCCTTCGCGGCTTCTCAGAAGGAAGCTCATGTTGAGAAGGCCGGGCTCGGAGCCGCCCTTATAGCCGAAATAGGCGAACTCCCCGGCGACGGCCGGGCCGAGGCCGGGATTGATCGCAAGCAGATCGAGCGCGGTCCGGTCGCCGCTCCGCCGGAGCCAGTCGAGCGTGCGCACGAGATCGGCGGGCGAGGCGAACCATTCCACGGCTTCGATCCCGACCGGCCGCCCGCCGAGCCGGGCCGGGTCGAGCCCGGTGGCGGCGACGCCGGCGAGCCGCGGCAGAAGCGCCCGCCGGCCCGTTTCGCCCGCCGCTTTCCACTCGGCGAGCAAGGCCGGGTCCCCGAGCTTGAGCGCGAACGCCTCGCGGGTGCTCAGGAAGGGGCGGTCGCGTTCGGGCGATCGTACCCCCAGCGCCGGCAGCAGCGCCTCGACCTTCTCGCGCCCGAGCACGGAGAGCAGCGTGTCGGCGGCGCTGTTGTCGCTTTGCGAGATCATCAAGGCGGCGAGGCTGTGAAGCGTGATCGGCGAGCCCTTCGGCCAGTTGTGGAGCAGGCCGGAGGGGAGGGAGGCGGGTCCGAGCGGCACCACGTCGCTCCAGCGCCGGTCGCCGGCTTTCACTTGGCGCACCAGCTCGGCGAGGACGAACAGCTTGAAGGCGGAGCCGACCGCCAGCGGCCGCTCCGCCTTCTGGGTGAGGAATTCCGCGGGCCCCGATTGCTCGAGACGCGCCGCGGCGAGCGAGACCTCGCCGAGCAGGCCGGCAATCTCTCCGAACAGCGCCGGTATGTCGGCGGCGGAGGATTCCGCGCCGACGACCAGCAAGCCCGCGACCCGATGCGGCGGCGTGGGGTCGACCACCAACCGCATCTGTACCACGGCCTGCTCGAAGATGACGGCAACCAGGCCGGCGGTGGGCCCGCTCGCTTCGACCGGCCCCGCCGCCTTCGCCGCGCCGTAGCTCGCCTTGAGCCGGGCGGCGATGGCGGTCACCTGGACGGGCGGGACCTGGGCGAGAAAGGCGGGCGAGAAGAATTTCTCCGGCGGCGTCGCACCGTTCAGCACGGCCACCAGCTCCCCGGCGCGCTGGGTAAGGGCAGCGGAGGGTTCGGCCGCCGCGGCGGGTGCGGCCGCGAGGCCGAGCAGCAGCGGCAACAGCGGCAGCAGCAGCCGGAGCAGGCGGCCCATTATTGCGGCGGCGGGGCGGCTTCGCGCATGGTGAGGTCGAGATACTCGATCCGCGCCCGGGGCGATCGCCGCTTGATCCGGGAGCCGGTCTGGGTTTCCCAGCCGGCGGTGTAGGTGTAGCGCTCCTGCCGGTAGGAGGGCTGTTCGAGGGGCGCGTAGAGGCGGCCCTTGATCGATTCCAGAAGCGGGTCCGCCCAGGAAGCGCCGCTCGACTTGCGCAGGACCTTCACGTCGGAGACGTGGCCGTTCGCCTGGACCCAGAAGCCGACGTCGATCCACATGTCGTCGAAATTGCCGCCGTAGCGATAGGCCGGATTGCCCCGGGGGGCGTCGAGCACGCTCGGATCGGTGCGGTCCACCTCCTGGACGTTGAGCTGATAGGGCGGGGCGTAGACCAGGACGAGGGCCTTGACGCCTGCGCCGGCGACCTCGCGGATCATCGCTTCGGCCTCCGCGATCCGGCCCGCCTGGCCCGCCAGGCGCGCCAGATAGAGCTTGGCCGCCGAGGAGGCGTACAGGGTCTGCGGACCCGTCAAGGCGGCGATCTTCTCGATCTCGCGGCGGGTCACGTTCGAAGGCCGCTGCTGATGTTCCATCGCCAGGCCCCTCAGCCTGGCGAGGACGGCGATGTCGGACCTGCCGGCCTTTTCGGCATCCTTCGCGATCCTCGAATATTGGCGCTCCGCATCGTCGAAGCTGCGCAGCCTCGCCGTCATCCGGGCGATCTCCATCCGGGCGCCGAAATGACGCCAGCCGGGATCGGGAATCCCCTCCTTGAGGGCATGCAACGTGCCCCAGGTGGACAGGAAATAATCTTCCTCGATGCCGAGGTGATTGGCGACGAGGGCATTCGAGCGGTAGAGATCCGAGACCGGTATTGGGTAGCGGTCCGCATATTTGCGGTTGCGGTCGAGCGAGCGCTTCAGCGTGGTCCGCGCTTTCTCGTAATCGCCGGCGACGAACAGATTCTCGGCATGGGCGAGGGTGGCGTTGATATCCTCGTCGGGCGGGCATTTGCGCGCGAGGCAGGCGCGAAGCGCCGCCTCCGAATCCTCGAGCCTCTTGCCGGTGACGATGATCGGGGGCGTCTCGGAGGCCGCCTCGGGCGCCGGCGGGGCCGCCTGGGCGGAGACCGCCAGCAGGAACGGATAGAGCAACCCAGCGACCATATGCCACCTCCTCGATTGCGCCCGCACCGGACGGGCGGCCTCCCAGCTTAAGCGTCGATCGCTTCCTCGTCGATATCGGCGGCATGGCTCTGGATGAAGGCGAAGCGATGCTCGGGATTGCGTCCCATCAGCCGGTCGACGAGGCCGCGCACCTCGTTCTGCCGCTCATAGCCCTCCGGCAGCTTGACCCGGATCAGCGAACGCGACCGGGGGTCCATGGTGGTTTCCCGAAGCTGCGACGGGTTCATCTCGCCGAGACCCTTGAAGCGGCTGATCTCAACCTTCTTGCCCTTGAACAGACTTGCCTCGAGCTCGCCGCGATGGGCGTCGTCGCGGGCATAAGCGACAGTGCCTCCGGCCGAGAGCCGGTAGAGCGGCGGCTGGGCGAGATAGAGCGCGTCATGTTCGACGATGGCGCGCATCTCGTTGAAGAAGAAGGTCATGAGAAGAGTGGCGATATGGGCGCCGTCGACGTCGGCGTCGGTCATGATGATGATCCGGTCGTAGCGCAATTGCGCGGGGTCGCAGCGTTCGCGGGTGCCGCAGCCCAGAGCCAGAGTGAGGTCGGCTATCTCCTGATTGCCGCGGATCTTGTCGGCACTGGCCGAAGCGACGTTCAGGATCTTGCCGCGAATGGGGAGGATCGCCTGGGTCTTGCGGTCGCGCGCCTGCTTGGCCGAGCCGCCGGCGCTGTCGCC
>JAXDPG010000245.1:0-16215 GCA_034668485.1 Sphingomonadales bacterium | reverse complement strand
GCCTCGAGCCGCCGCCGGCCCTCCTCGGTCGCGGCGATCCGGACCTTGCGGCGGTTGGCGGGATCGACCTCGCGGCTCGCCAGCCCGTCCGTGACGAGCCCCTCGACGATCCGCGACATGGTCGGCGCCCTGACCTCCTCGGCCGCGGCGAGCTCGGCCAGCGACATCGGCCCCGCGAACACCAGGACCGACAAAGCGGACAGGCGCGGTGGGCTGATCCCGGTCAGCCGGTCCTCCCGCCGCACCATCCTCAGCAGCCGGATCGCCGCCGAATGGAGCCCGCTCGCCATGTCGTGCAGCCGCTCGTCGCTCAACCTGCTTTACCCTTATTGTTAGCTATGCTAACTGTCTGCATTGAGCAATTGTTAGCATAGCTACAGGAGGAGAGGAAGCATGGCCCCCACCCGTCTCGCCCAGGTCGCCATCGCCGTCGAGGACCTCGATCGCGCCAAGGCCTTTTACGGCACCGTCCTCGGCCTCCCCCATCTGTTCGACGCCCCGCCCGGGCTCGCCTTCTTCCAGTGCGGCGAGACCCGCCTGATGCTGAGCCGGCCGGAAGGCGCGGAGACGCCGGGCCGCTCGATCCTCTATTACGCGGTGGACGACATCGAGGCCGCGTTCCGGGCGATGGCGGGCCAGGGCGCCGCGTTCGAGGAACCGCCGCGCAAGATCGCCGAGGTCGCGGGCAAGGCCGTCCACCTCGCCGTCTGCCGCGACGGCGAAGGCAATCTGCTCGGCCTGATGAGCGAAGTCAGCGTCGGGTGATCCCGGCCTGGCCGACCCTGGCCCCGGCCAGGCGGACCGCCAGCCAAAGCCAGCCCCCGATCATCAGCGCTCCGCCGACCGGAGTTACCGCCCCCAGCCAGTGCGGCGCGCCGAGCGCCATGGCGTAGAGGGTAGCCGAGAAGATCAGAGCGCCGCCGCCGAGCAGCGCGGCGGGTCCTCCGGACCGACCGGAACCTCCAAGGCCGAGCGCGAGCAGGGCGAGCGCGTGCCACATCTGATACTGGAGCGCCGTCTGCCACCAGCCGAGCGCTTCCGCTGCCAACGCCCCCTTGAGCAGATGCGCGCCGAAGGCACCCAGCGCGACCCCGAGCGCTGCCATCGCCGCTCCGGAGGCAGCGATTCCGCGGTTCAATCCAGCCACCATTTCAGCAGGCCCGCCACTGCGCCGACGCTCGCCACGCCGGCGGCCCACAGCCCGACGAACCAGCCGATTCGGCTGCGCATCGAAGGGACGTCGCCCGGCCCCGCTCCCACGGCTTCGACGATGTCCCCTGCAGGCTCCAAGCGAATGCTTCTCTCAGTGATGCCGCTGGTCGCCTCCTACATGATGCATTCGCCGCTCCGCCAGTGCGATCGGCAATGGACGCACCAAGCCGATCTCAGACGCCCCAGAGCGCGTGCAGCTGAGCCTCGGTGCCGTTGAACCTGTCGCGGTCGCACTTGCCGATGCCGTCCACCTCGTGCGGCGGCTGGCCGGCCGTGCCGTCCGTATATTGCCACATCGTCCAGGTCGGCCAATTGGCCGGGACCACCGCCGCGGGACCGTATTGGGCGAGCCAGAACCAGCAATTGGCGAGGAGGGCGTCCTTCTTCGAGCCCAAAGCCGACTTGATGAGAGCGCCCGAATAAAGGCCCGGAAAGCGTCCGGTGGCCTTCTCGACGTGGGTGACGAAGTCGCGCGCCTGCGCGAGGGTCATCGAGGGGCCCGGCGGGTTGGGGTTGGGCTCGAAATCGAGCACCATGAGCACGTCCGTGGGATCGCCGACCTTGGCAAGGAAGTTCTTCGCCTGCGCGGCGCCGTCGGCATTGGTCCCGAAATGATAGGCGCCCCAGAGCAGGCCGGCCGCGACCGCTTTCTTGCGGTTGGCATCGTACATCGAGTCGCCGCCGCCCGGTCCCTGCGAGGCCTTGTGGATGACGCCGACGATCCCGTCGGCCTTCGCTTTGGCGAAGTCGAGCTTGGTACCGTTAAAATGCGAGATGTCGATGACGGCGTTGATCGGCATGGTCCCCTCCCCTGGCGAGCGTAACGTAGTAGCACCCCGGCCGCCGGCGGCCTCCGCCAGTCTGCGCCGAAACGGTGGAGGTCCGGCCGTCGGCCGATCGGCGGTCGAAGGCCGCGCCCCCGGCGCGAAGGAGGGCGCGGCCCCGCCCGTCAGTTGAGCAGACGGACGTCCCAGTTCCTCGCCGCGAAATCGTAGATGGCCGAAAGCGAGGCGGCCTTGGTGAAGCCGCTGAAGCTCGCCGAGGCGGCGCCGTTGACGGTCGCGTAATTGACGGTGAGCGACGCCAGGCTGTTGGTCGCCGTCGCCGCCTGGCTGAGAGTCAGCTGGGTTGCGCTGTCGATCGACAGGATCGTCGTTCCGCTCGGGATGCCGGTGCCGGTCACGGCCATGCCGGCGGCATAGAGCTGTGTCGAAGCGATGCCGGTGACGACCGCGCTGCCGCTGGTCGTCGCCCCGCGAACGATCGTGTTCGCCGCGAACACGAAGGCGCCGGTCGGCGCACCGTTGCTGCCCGTGCCGTGGAAGATCAGCGTGGCGCCGTCATAGCCGAACAGCCGGTTGAGGTTGGGATCGATCGCCTCGAGGGTGACGTTCCAGCTGTTGCGCTTCTCCCGGCAGACGAAGTCCCGCCGGTCGATCACCAGGGTCAGGGCGCTGAACGCCTGGTTGCCGTTGCGGGCGCGCTTCTCGTAATCGTGGCGCCGTCCCGCCGAGACGATCGGCATCCGCGCAAAGCCCGCGTCGATCATGACGTCGCCGGTGGTCCGGGCCGCGGCGAGGTTGACGCATTTGGCGAGGTTGAGCGCATATTCGCTCGTCAGATAATTGTAGCCGGACAGGCCCTGGGGCGCGAGGGTGGCGATATCCTCGGCATTGCCCTCCATGTAGACGCTGAGCTTCGAGCCGAGTCCCGCCGACGTCGGCTCGCGGCCGAGCAGCACGCCGGTGCCGCAGAACTGGGCGGAGACGGTGCCGATCGGTCCGTAGAGCGACGCCGCGGTGAGGCCGCGTCCGCAATTGGTCGCCTCCAAGATGTCGAAGCCGAGCACGTTGCCGTCGGCGCCGATCAGATAGAGTCCGCCTCCGAACACCCACTCGAGGTTGTTGTCGCCGCCGGGATTGCGGACCCACGGGTAGACCGTGATCGTGCTCCCGCTGATCGACTCGACCCAATAGAGGTAGCCGTCGATCCGCACCTGGATCGGCGCGTCGCCGATCTGGCCGTAATTGTTGAGGATCTCGGCCGGCGGAAGGGTGGTGACGCCGCTGATCTGCGTTCGCTGGGCGGTCGAGCCGGCAGAGCCGGAATCGGTGAACGTGCCGAAGCCCGATTGCAGGCTGTTGGCCACTTGGCCGGAGCCGCAGGACGAGCAGCTGATCATTCCCAGATGCATGTAATTGTTGTTGTAGGTGCCGAGGATCTCGCCGTCCTCGTCCCTGAGGAAATCGATGAAGGCGACTCCGGCGAAGCTGAAGCTCTCCGCGTCGATGCGGCCGGTCAGCTTCATCGCCCGGCATCCGGCCAAAGCGAGCCCGACTCGGCAGGTGCGGCTCGAATAAGTGAGGCCGCCGATGCCGACCAGGTGCAGCGAGCCGTCCCAGGTCATGTCGTCCCAGTTGCGCAGCCGAAGCAACTCGCGCATCGCGGCGCCGGCCCGAAGCGTCAGATCGCCATGCACGAGCGGCGTCTTGCCGGCCATTTCGCCGAGGGTGGCGGTGCCCCAGATGAGCCCGGAGTTGATCGTGAAGTCGCCGCTGACGTCGACGTCGTCGATCGCATTGGCGGCGATGAAGTCGCCGAAGGCCTGCAGCGCCACGGCGGAATCGCTCGTGCCGTCGACTGCTCCGAAATGATAGGGGGTCAGCGCCTTGCCGGAAAGGTCGCGGACCCACGCCCCCGACGCGCCCGTGCTCGCCGCGGCCGGAGCGACGTAGACGCCCTTCTGCGGATCGCCCGAGACCTGGCTCGAGAGGTTGGTGGCTCGGAAGACGAAGGCGCCGGAGCGCCCGGCCTCGCCGACATAGGCGGAATCGCCGTCGGCGGGGCTGGCGAGGGCAGCGAGCGCGGTGAGGTTCGCGACGGCGGTGATGGTCGACACTCCGATGATCTCCTTATGTTCCACGTGAAACATATATAGAACATAGGAACATCATTTGCAACCCCCTATTTTCTCCCTATGAGTTTCCTCCCATTTTCACGCGGCCGGCCAGAGGTGGCCCGGCGCCAGCCTAGTGATAGCCTTCCTCGCCCACCTTTCCCCGAAACACCCAATAGGACCAGGCGGTGTAAGCGAGGATGAGGGGGATGAGGACGAGCGCACCGGCGAGCATGAACGCCTGGCTGGAGGCCGGCGCCGCCGCCTCCCAGATCGTCACCCGCCCCGGGACCACGTCGGGCCAGATCGAGATGGCAAGGCCGGCCAGGGTCAGGCCGAACAGGACCAGCGACCAGACAAACGGCGCCCAGTCCGCCCCGCGGCCGAGGCTTCGCCAGCCGAGCCAGGCGGCGCCGGCGACGAACAAAGGCATCGGCAGCGACACGAACAGGCCGGGTCGGTCGAACCAGCGCTCGAAATATTGCGGCTCGACGAACGGAGTCGCGAGGCTGACCAGGCCGATCGCGGCGAGCAGACCCGGCAGCAGCCATTTCGCCAGCTTGCGCGCCTGCGCGTGCAGCGGCCCTTCCGTCTTCCAGATCAGCCAGCCGGCGCCGAGCAGCGCATAGCCGATCGCGAGGCTGGCGCCGGTGAGCAGGCTGAACGGAGTCAGCCAGTCCCACCAGCCGCCGCCATAGGCGCGGCCGTTCACCTCGATTCCCTCGATCAGGGCACCCAAGGTCACCCCCTGGGCGACGGTCGCGGCGAGCGAGCCGAGGAAGAAGCCGGCGTCCCACCGGCTTCGGTGGCCCGCCTCGCGCCAGCGAAACTCGAAGGCGACGCCGCGGAAGACGAGGCCGAGCAGCATCGCGAAGAGCGGCGCGTAGAGGGCGGGGAGGATGATCGCGTAGGCGAGCGGGAAGGCGGCGAGCAGGCCGCCGCCGCCGAGCACCAGCCAGGTCTCGTTGCCGTCCCACACCGGCGCGATCGCGTTCATCGCCTGGTCCCGCTCGCGCCCGACCGGGAAGAGCGGGAAGAGGATGCCGATGCCGAGGTCGAACCCGTCCATCACCACATAAGCGGCAACCGCAAAGGCGATGATGAACGCCCAGATCGTGGTGAGATCGATCGTCATGCCGTCGCCCCAGCGAAGGCTGGGGCCCCGGCGGGTGAAAGGCGCGGGCGGTCTTCACCCGCCGGGATCCCGGCCTTCGCCGCGATGACGAGCTTCCTCATCCCTCCCTCCTCTCCGCCACTGCGGCCGCCGGGGTAACCCCCGCCGTTCGGATCGGCACCCTCGGTTCGTCCCCCTCATCCTCCGCCGGCGGCCGTGCCATCAGCCGCAAGATGTACATCGTCCCCGCCCCGAACACCGCGAAATAGACGATGACGAAGGCGATCAGCGATCCCGTCACCCCGGGCGCGGCGATCGGCGACACCGCGTCCTTGGTCCTCAGCAGTCCGTAGACCACCCAGGGCTGGCGCCCGACCTCGGTCGTCACCCAGCCGCAGATCACCGCGACGAAGCCGGCCGGCGCCAGCGCCACCGCGAAACGGTGAAGCCAGCGCCAGTCGTAGAGCCGCCCCCGCCACCGCGCGAGCAGGCTCCACAGCCCGAGCGCGAACATGAGGAAGCCCAGCGCCACCATGATCCGGAACGACCAGAACAGGATCAGCGAGGACGGCCGGTCGGCCTTCGCCAGCTGCTTCAGGCCCGGCATCGGCGCATGGAGATCGTGGAGGATGCCGAGCGAGCCGAGATGGGGCAGGGCGAGCGCGTAACGGACCGTCTCCGCCTCGTCGTCGGGCAGGCCGACGACGATCCACGGCGCGCCGTCGGGATAGGAGTCGAAATAGCCCTCGATCGCCAGGATCTTGGCGGGCTGGTGCTCGAACGTGTTGAGCGCATGCTCGTCGCCGACGAAGATCTGCACCGGCGCCACCAGGGCGGCCATCCACATCGCCATCGAGAAGGCGGTGCGGACGGCCGGATTGGAGCGGCCCTTGAGCAGATGCCACGCCGCCGCTCCGCCGACGACGAGCGCCGTCGTCAGATAGGCGGCCAGCACGGTATGGGCGAGCCGGTAGGGGAAGCTCGGATTGAAGATGATGTCGAGCCAGCTTCCCGCCGGCACGAACTGGCCGGCCTCGTTCAGCGTCCAGCCCGCCGGCGTCTGCATCCAGCTGTTGGCGCTGAGGATCCAGAAGGCCGACAGCGCCGTGCCCAAAGCGACCAGGCAGGTGGCGAGGAAGTGGAGCCTCTTGCCCACCCGCTCGAGCCCGAACAGCATCACTCCGAGGAAGCCGGCCTCGAGGAAGAAGGCGGTCAGCACCTCATAGGCCATGAGCGGCCCGACGATCGGCCCGGCCTTGTCCGAGAAGACCGACCAGTTGGTGCCGAACTGGTAGGACATGACGATGCCCGAGACGACGCCCATCGCGAAGACGATGGCGAAGATCTTCAGCCAGTAGCGGAACAAGATGAGGTACTTCCCCTCGCCGGTCGCCAGCCACAGCCCCTCAAGCACCGCGAGATAGGAAGCGAGGCCGATGGTGAAGGCGGGGAAGATGAAATGGAACGAGATGGTGAAGGCGAATTGCGCGCGGGCGAGGAGCAGAGCGAGGTCGCCGTCGGCCATGGCGGGGGCTTAGCATGGCATCGGCCGTCATTGCGAGCGAAGCGAAGCAATCCAGCGCCGACTCGACAAGCCCTTGCTGGATTGCCGCGTCGCCACGCTCTCGCAATGACGCCGTCACGCCAGCAAATTGCCCCGCCCGCGCACCAGCGCCCAGACGAGGAGGAGAAGAACCAGGGCCGCCCAGATCAACCCCGGCGCGGCCGTGAGGGCGGCCTCGATCGCGGGCACCCGGGCGATGAAGGCGAAGCTGCCGCCGACCGCCGCCAGCGCCAGCGCCTCGGTCGCCAGCTGGCGAAGCAACGCCGCCCGCCACTTGCGGTAACGCTCCTCCTCGGCCACCGACCGCTCGACGCGCAGCACGAAGCCGCGGTCGGCCGGGCCTTCGGGCGGCGCCAGCGCCTCGCCGAGCAGGCTATCGAGCTCTTCATCATCCATGACGCTCACCTCAGATACTCGCGGCATTTCTGCTTGGCCCGCCGCACGGTCCCCTTGAGGGTCCCGAGCGGCATTCGCAAGATTTGAGCCGCTTCCTCGTGCGACCAGCCATGGCCGTCGCACAGGACCAGCGCGGCCCGCTCGACCGGCTCCAGGCGCTCGAGCGCCCGGACGAGGTCGACTCGCGCCGCGGCGGCGGGCGCCTGCTCGCGCTCGGCCAGCTCCGCCGCCGCCTCGCGCTTGCGGCCCTCGCTTTTCTCCCGCCGCTTATGGTCGACGAACAGCCGCCACCCGATCGCGCACAGCCAGGAGGAGAATTTGGCCTCCTCGCGAAAGCCGTGCAGCGACTGCCAGGCCTTGAGGAAGGTTTCCTGGGCCAGTTCGTCGGCGAGGTCCCGCCCGGCGAGCTGCCCGAGGAACGCGCGCAACCGCCGCTCGTGGGTCTCGACGAGCAGGCGGAAGGCGCCTTTGTCTCCCCCCGCGGCGCGGCGGCAGAGGACGGCATCGGGGTCACGCTCCGGCGGCAATGTCCGGCTCTGCTGCCCGGCGAACCAGATAGTGCCGGAGCAGCAGGGCCGCCCCGACCAGGGTCGGGAACAGCGCCGCGCCGAGGCCCAGGCGCAGCCAGTCCTGCTGGTTGGCGATCAGCGAGAAGCCGGCGACCGCGATTCCGATGGCGACCAGCACCAGGCCGGTGCGGTCGTCGGTGCCGGCCTCGACTCGAAGGCCGCCGAGGTCGCCGCGGCCGATCCGGTCGACCAGCATGCCGGCATGGACCGAATCCTTCCTGATCGCCTCGCGGAGGCTGCGGTGAAGCAGCCACGCCTGGATGAGGCGCAGCAGGTAGATAAAGCCCAGCAGCAAGAACAGCCCCATGGCTGTCATCGTGATCATCTCCGTGACCGGCATGGCGAAAGCTCCTTGTCCCCCCGGGGCCTGTCCCCGGTTTCGAAGCTAGGACGGACGCCGCCCCCGCCCCGGATCACGGCGCTCGAAATTTTTTTGGTCAGTGGGGCGCGGCGGCGCATTCGGACAGAAGGAAAAGGCCGCTCGGCATTATTTCCGGCTCGGCCCGGTAGTCGCCGCCCGCCAGTTCATGCGGGCGCTCGCGCAGGGCCCGGGCGAGACCGCGCGCCACGATCAGCGCCGGCGGCGGATTGACGATCGCGGGCACGCCCCATTCGTACAATTCCGGGCTGAACGTGTCGAACTCCAGCGCCAGCTCGCCGCGTACGCGCCCGGTCTCATATTCCAGCTGATGATCGTCCATCGCCGCCGCCCGCTTCGGGTCGAATTCGGGGCTGATGAACGGGCCGCCCCCCTCGAAACGCTGGGGCTCGCTGAACGAGAAAAAATAGGTCCGCAGGGGCGTCCTCAGCCAGAAGACGAGGTCGTAGCGCCCGGCCTTGCGCGGATCCTGGCGCGCGAAGCCGGCGGTGAACTCGGTCTCCATCCCCGTCCGCAGATGATAGACCGCCCGGTCGGCCGGGCATAAGCTGAGCGCTTCGCTGACGATCGGCAGTCCCATCTCGTCCTCCCTCATTGGCGGCAGCCCGCCGGCTCGGCCGGCAACCCGCGAGCCTCCGCGGACCGTCCGGATTGAGGGACGCAATCGCCGCTCATTTGGAGCCCGTCGGGACTGTAAACGGGTCGGTGGCCTTCAGAACGTCCAGGACGGAGACCTGCTCCCACCATCTCTGCAAAGCGGGGTGGCAAGAAAGGGCCGCCTTTCCCTCCTCGGCGCGTACGAAGCAATCCATCATCGGAGCGAGATGACAGTCGGCCAGGGTGATGTCGCGCCCGGTCAGGACTTCGCCCTCTCCGGCGACGCCGTCCAGAAACGACAGCACTTTCCTCGAGGCCTCCAGGCCCAGATCGACCTCCTCACGGCTCGACGGCTCGCCGAAAAACGGGCGGAAAAAGGCGTGTGAAGACACTTGCCTGACCATCGGCCAATAAGCGTAGGCGTCGATGACGGCGACGACCTGGTCCATTCTGGCCAGGGCGGCGGGACGCTCCGGCTGCAGGGACGGACCGCTGAAGGCCCGATCGACATAGCGCGTGATCGCGCTCGTTTCGAAAAGTTTGAACGCTCCATGGGTCAGGACGGGCACCCGGCCGAACGGATGAAGCCTCAGATACTCTTCGGAAAGCTCGGCGAACGGATCGACCTCGATCGTCCGGTGCTCGACTTTCTTCGACAGCAAAACCAACCGCGCGATCCGGTTGTAGACGCTGTATCGATATCCATGAAGATGGACCGGGTCCGCCATCCACGCCCCTCTGAGCCTTGCTTGGCTGGATTAGGGGTCGTTGCCAACGGACACAATGGCCCGAAGCCGTCAGTCCGGCGGACGATCGGAACGCCCGCAGCGGGCCGGAAGCCTGGATTTCGATCCGGTGCTGTCCTGTGCGAGGTCTACCATCCCATCTGCGGTGAGGAGGCAGAGCTACGCCGGAAACGGGGACGGGCACCTAAACCGCGAATTCGAATGACGGCGCGGCGCTAATATTCGGAATCGAACTGTCAGGTGTCCGTCCCCTTGGCTTCCTTCCTGACGACCGGCAGCCCCATCTCGGTCCCACCTTTATCGGTTGCAGCCTACCTTTCCGGCCAAAGCCGCAGGCGAGACAAGCCGGCTCCAGACCGCGACGACAAATTCCGACGCAGAGTGAATGTCTGGTTTCTGAACGCAGGCTGGCAAGTTGAAACGGCGGAGCTTGGTGGCAATCGCGGTTGGCTTGAGCGTCTTGGATCGCCTTCTCTTACACAGAGCGCAGTCGAGACCGCAGAGCCGCCACGCCCTGGCCGGGCTTGCGTGGGTATAGTCGCTCTGACATGAATACTTTTCTCGAGGATTACGCTGGGGGAGAAGTTATGCGGAGCAGCATTGCAGCAATAATCATAATTCTCCTCTCGTCATGCAACCAGAAGGCCCGGAGTCCAAACGTGGATAGCGACGATTCGACAGTCCCGCCCGTCGCAACAAGCGATTCTTGTGAACGTGCCGTCGGCGTGTGGCGCGGAGGGGGGTTTGGCGCGAATATCTCCAAGCAGGGAGATATGTATTTGCTGCAATTCGTTCAATCCACGGGGGTATACCCATTTGTGGTCAAATGTGAGGACGGCACATTCAAGACGGGTTCGTGGCCCGGGGACGGAACCTACTCGGCCACTAACGACCATTTTTACATGGAAGGAGCGGAAATGATCCGTCGGTAGAGGAGGTCCGCATCAGCAACTGATGTCCTCGGTGCCCGCTGGCGGAGCTCACGGACCTTTTGAGGGTCTCGCCGACCCCTTGTCAGGAGCGGGAGGTACCACGGCCTGCTGCTCTTCCATCAATGCTTGCTTGTCGGATCGACGGGGACAAGTATCTTCGCAAAAAACTACCTGTCTCCTTTCAGCGCGTGAAGGCGGCGTAAAGGTCGGCCCCCAAGCAGCCGGCAGGACGGTGCGCTCGTCGGTCGACTTAGCAGGAAGGGGCGCTTTTCATCACTTATCCCAAGATATCGCATAGACAACTGGTCCTAGGGACTATATAATATCGAGTCGACTTTTACTCGGTCTAACATAGTATAGTTTTAGGCTACTCCGGAGTCGGCGATTTCCGGTAACTGCTGTGCGTAGATTTTGCCCTCAACGTTCAGCCGTTGGACTTGCAGAGCCAGCGGCTCGGGATTTTGTTGCCTGCTTCCCAAGAGGAGAGATGGACATGGCCCGTCATTCGTCCAGAGAAAAGATCTCGAGCCGGCAAATGCTGTGGCTTTCCGCCGGCCTCCTGATCCTGTCGGTCCTGCTCCTCGTTGCGTCGGCGCGTTTCGACGAGGAATCGGCTTGGCACTCGCTCCTGCACGAGCCCGGTTTCGCCTTGCTGGTCGCTCTCGCAACATGGTGGGGCTTCGAGCTCTGGCGGCGCATCGAGGACGAGCGCGAATGGGCGCATCGGATCGAAGTGATCCAGAAGAACGTCTTCCTCGGAGTCCTCGGCAAAGACATTCCTCCGCCGGTGCTCAACGAGGCCAACCGTCTGATCCTCTGCGCCGATTTCGTGCGGGAGGAAATGGACGTGGTCTGGACGCTCTACGACCACGAAGTGGTCGACGCCTCCGGAACCGCGGAGTCCTGCGTCCTGATCTCCGCCCGGATGGAGTATGTCGCCCGCAACATCTCGGCGAAGGAGACCGATTATCCCTTGTTCGTCGTCCTCCCCAATCCGCGGCAGGACCATTTCAAGCCGGGCTGCGAGATCAGCTCGATCGGCTATGTCGACAAGGATCGCCGACTGAACGATCTGACCGGCAACGTCGCCCAGGCCTACGCGGTCGCCAGGGAACACCGGGGCAAGCTCTATCCGAAGGTGATGGCGGACTATGTGCCTTTGCAGCCCGGCGAGGCGATCCGCGTCTTCGCCACCTACAAGATGGTCAAGAAGCTCGAGGATTGCGAGTTCCAGCAAACGATGATGCCGACGACCTCGCTCAAGGTGACCGTCGTCGACCGGACGAGCGATTCCAAGCGTACCGTCTATGCCCGAGCCATTCATTCTCGCGAGATGGAGCCGGATCCGACCGCCGACCCGCGCACCTATGTCTTCGCCCTCACCGGCAGCGCGCTGCCCCACCAGGGCATCATGATCGCCTGGGACTCCAACGGCGGAAAGGAAGCGGCGCCGGCTGGCAGGGCAGCTTTGTTCGCAGCGGCCAACGCTGCGGCCGAGACGGCTTTGATCATTGTCGAACCTGGTCCGGCCGAGGTGGGAGCGGACGAAGCGCGGGCCGAATCGGAGCCGCTGCCCGGTTGAGGCTAGACGAACACCGACCAGCCCGTCCGCTCGGCCAGCCGCTCCAGCGCCATCGCGCCGGCGAGCGAGGTTCCGGCCGCGTTGAGGCCGGGCGACCAGACGCAGGCGGCGCCGTGGCCGGGGACGATGGCGAGGATGCCGCCGCTCATCGCGCTCTTGCCGGGCAGTCCGACCCGGAAGGCGAAGTCGCCGCTATTGTCGTAATGCCCGGAGGTCAGCATCAGGGCGTTGATCCGCCGCGAGCGCGACTCGATGGTGATGGCGTCCCCGGTCCGGGGGTCGAGACCGTCGAAGGCGAGGAACAAGGCGGCCCGGGCCAGCTGCCGGCAGCTCATCGCCACCGAGCATTGCCGGTAATAAAGGGACAGCACGTCGTCGACCGGATTGGCGAGGTTGCCGAAGGCGGCGATGAAATGGGCGAGGCTTCGGTTGAAGGCGCCGGCGCGCGATTCCGACATGGCCAGCCCCTCGTCGATGCTGACCTCGGCGTCGCCCGACCGGTCCCTGAGGAAGCCGACCAGCTCGCCGACCGCCACGTCCGGGCCGTCCTTGCCGATCAGCTGGTCGCAGACGACCAGCGCCCCGGCGCTGGTCATCGGGTTGCGCGGCCGCCCCTTCTCGAGCTCGAGCTGGAGGATCGAGTTGACCGGCGACCCGGCCGGCTCGCGCCCGACATGGTTCCACAGCGAGCCCTTGACGTGGTGGAGCGCGAGGCAAAGCGCGAAGACGTAGGAGATGCTCTGGATCGAGAAGGGCTCGTCGGCATCGCCCGCGCAAAAGGTCGAGCCGTCCTTCGTCACCAGGGCGAGGCCGAGCCTGCTCGGATCGGCCTGCGCGAGCGCGGGGATGTAGGAGGCCACATTCCCCTGCCCCTTGTAGGCGGAGACGTCGGCCAGCACGTCGTCGACCAGGGCCTGATAGTCCATTCGCTTCTCTCCGTCGCCTCGCACATCCGGCCATCGCCGCCTGTGCCTCCAGGAAGACGCTGCAGCGCCGAACTCGTGAAGCGGCCCTAAGTCGCCTCGGCGGCTCGGTCCAGCCGCTGTCGCCGCGCCCGGAACCATGCTATGCCGGCGTCGGCCATCCAAGGGGAGGAGGTCGCCATGATCCGTGGATCCGTCGCCGCCGTCTGTGCGGCTTCGCTTTTCCTGTTCGCTTCATCCTGCACCACCGCGCCCGCGGGCCTCGTCCTGCCTCGTCTCAAGGCCGGCGCCCAAACGTCGGGCGAGGCGGCGCGGGTGAGAGGCACGCTCGTCCGCAGCGGCCCCTGCCTGGCGGTGACGGGCAACGGCTCCACCGTGATCGTCTGGCCGCGCTCCGCCCCGGCGGCGCGCAGCGGCGGCATCGGCACCGTCGTCGTCGTCTGGCCGCGCCAGGCGGTGGCGAGATCGGACGGCGGCGGCACCGTCGTCGTCATCTGGCCGTTCCGCCGCACGGACCCGCCGCTCCGCACCGGCGAAGAGGTACAGCTCAGCGGCGACATCATCACCAACGACAACGTTTCGGGCCTCGCGCGAATCCCCGACGATCCGGGCTGCCGCGGCGACGCCTATCTCGTCGTCCGCGAGGCTCCGCCGGCGGGCTGATCGCCCGCTCACACCCGGCTGGGATAGATGGGCTGGATGTCGACGGGGATGTTGCTCATCGTCGCGATCACCGCCTGGGCGTCGGGGTCGAGCCGGCCGTAGCGGTCGAGGAACGCCTTGGCGCCTTCATAGTCGCCGTCGCCCTCGATCCTGACGATCTCGGCGACCAGCGCAGCGATGGCGGTCTCGAGCTTGTCGTAGTCGAGCCGGAAGCGCCGCGCCGACGGGTCCCAGGCGATTCCTCCATGCTCGCGCAGGAAACCGTATTGCATCGCGGCGCCGCGCCCGTGGGCGTCGGCGGTGCCGAAGCGCAGGTGGCGGAAGACGTCGGCCATGTAGCTGGCCATGAGCTGCTCGCGCTCGGCCAGCGGCAGCTCGCCGCGGTGCATCAGATAGAGGATGCTCCAGGCTCCCATCACGTCCGCCTTGGATTCCTCGATCGCGCTATACTGGTCCTTGAGCTCCGCATTGACCGTCGTCTCGCGCCCGGCGAGGTTGAGGATGCCGGGGCCGAGGCTGTGCGAGAGCTCGTGGAACAAGGTCTCCTGGGTCATATATTCGCGGGTCACCGACCGCGCCTGCTCCGGTACGAAGACGAGCCCCGCGAGCGGCGCCACGATCCGCTCGTATTTGGCGCCGAGGACGTTGGCGAGGATCACCTTCTTGGCGCCCTTGGCGGCCCGGACCCGCTCGTCGTTGGGCAGGTTGAAGGCGATGGTCTGGATTCCGGGACCCGCCTCGCCGCCGCCATGGGCCTCGTCGGTCACCAGGATCGGCGAAGTGAAGGGCCGGTTGGCGTTCCGGTACTTGGCGTCGACCGGCAGGTTGCGCTCCATGTCCGGGAGCAGGGCCTTGTAGCGGACCAGCGCGGCCGACCTTTTCGGGTCGGCCACCGTCACATAGGATTCGAACGCCGTCTTCTGGGCGTAGAGATTGTCGACATAGACTTCGTAGGGCCCGATCACGACCTCGATCGGCGTTCCGGTAACGTCCATCCAGGCCATTTCGGATTCATAATAATCGTTGGTCCTGAACGCCTTCGCCCTGAGGGTGAGGAAGCGCCTGAGGCTGGCGTTGCCGGTTCGCGCCGCCGCCTTCTCGAGCAGCTTCGCCGCCGGCTCCAGCCACTGGCGGTATTCGACGCTGTAGGGCACGGCGACGAGGCGGTCGCCGTCGCGGTGAACCGCCGTATAGGGGCTGGTCAGTTCGTCCCTCTGCTCCGGGTGGGCGGCGAGATAGGCGTCGAGCGCTTCCTTGGTGAGGTCCGCCGGATAGACTCCGCCGCCCGGCGGCAGCGGCCGCTCGCCCCAGAAGGGCCGGTTGTCGGCAAGGGTGTCCCAAGGCCCCGCATTGAAATCGAACCACTCGAGCAGCCGCGCCCGGTCCGCTCGGCCCGAGCGTGCGATCTCCGCACGGATGCGCGGATTGTCGGCGCTGACCTGCCGGAGGAAGACCGGATCGAGAAGGTCGGCGGCCTCGATCAGGTAGTTCACCACCTCCCGTTCCTCGGCGCTGAGGAAGCTGGTATCCGGATGCATCTCGATGCGCGCAATCTTCGAGCGCTGGGCGGCGAGGTCGTAGCCGCCGGTCGCCGCGGCCGTCGCCGGCGGCTCGGCCGGCCGGCTCGCGCAGGCGGTGGTGGCGAGTAAAAGTGCGGCCAAAGCGGCATGACGCATCCTACATCTCCTCGGGCGGGGACGGATTGGAACGGCTGCGGCACGAGATACGTTCCCAGCCCGTGACCTCCCAAACGCAGCATGGCCGCGAAAGCCACATCTTCCATCTCGAGCCCGGGCGCAATTGCTGGCGGATCGCCCGCGCCCATCGCGCCGCCCTGGTCGTCGACGCCTGCGACTATTTCCGCCTCGTCCGCCAGGCGATGCTCAGGGCCGAAAAGCAGATCATGCTGATGGGCTGGGACCTCGACACCCGGGTCGCGCTCGACGAACCCGGCGGCAAGGAAGATCCGCCCAACTGCCTCGGCCCGCTTCTCTCCTGGCTGGTCAAGCACCGACCCGAGCTCAAAATCTACATCCTCGCCTGGGGGGCCATGGCCTATAGCGTGCTCGGCCGCGGCACGACGCTGGCAAGGATGGCGGCGTGGCGCGCCACCGGGGCCATCGAGTTCCACCTCGACACCGCCCATCCGCGCCAGGCCAGCCACCACCAGAAGATCGCCGTCATCGACGATTCCATGGCTTTTTGCGGCGGCATCGACATCACCGCCGACCGCTGGGACCGCCGCCTTCATCTCGACGACGAGCCGGGCCGCCGCCGCCCGACCACCCATCGCCGCTACGGTCCCTGGCACGACGCGACGATGGCGGTGGACGGCGCCGCGGCGCTCGCGCTCGGCGATCTCGCCCGCCTGCGTTGGGAGGCGGCCACCGGCGCGCGCCTGACGAGCATCGGCGGCGGCGGCAATGCCTGGCCGGAGGAGCTGAAGCCCCATTTCGACGACGTCGAAATCGCCATCGCCCGTACCCGTGCGCGCCATGGCGGTCTGTCCGAGATCCGCGAGATCGAGGCGCTGTTCGCCGATCTCATCGCCAGCGCCCGCCGCTCCGTCTACATCGAGACCCAATATTTCGCCTCGCGGGTCGTCGCCGAGGCGGTCGGCCAGCGGCTCGCCGAGCCCGACG
>JAXDPG010000244.1:0-3963 GCA_034668485.1 Sphingomonadales bacterium | reverse complement strand
ACCTCCGGATCATCCTCACCTGAGCCCCGATCCCAAAACCGAATTCCGCGACTTCGGTGCCAGGCACCGAATGCCAGGGCGTTGGATTCGCTTGCCGCTGCCGGCGAGTGCAAACCAGGTTTCGAATTCGATGCCGACACCGATTTTCGGCGCGCTCGTCAAACGGGGCCGGCGCTGGTAACCCGCCCCGATGGGCGAATGGACGATCGGGATCCTCGGCGGCTCCGGCCTCTACGACATGGACGCGCTGGAGGAGGCGCAGTGGATCGAGGTCGCGACGCCCTGGGGACCGCCTTCGGACGCCCTGCTCGTCGGCCGGCTTCACGGCGTCCGCTTCGTCTTCCTCCCCCGCCATGGCCGCGGCCACCGAATCCCGCCTTCCGAGGTCAACGCCCGCGCCAATGTCGACGCGCTGAAGCGGGCCGGCTGCACCGATCTCGTCGCCGTCTCGGCGGTCGGATCGCTCAGGGACGCGCTGGCGCCGGGCCGGTTCGTCCTCGTCGACCAGTTCATCGACTGCACCTTCGCCCGCGACAAGAGCTTCTTCGGCCCCGGCCTCGTCGCCCACGTCTCGATGGCCGAGCCGGTCTGCCCGCGCCTGTCGGGCCTGCTCGCGGCGGCGGCGGAAGCAGCTGGCGCGAGCGTCGCGCGCGGCGGCACCTACCTCGCCATGGAAGGCCCGCAATTCTCCTCCCGCGCCGAGAGCGAGCTCTACCGAAGCTGGGGCTGCGACGTGATCGGGATGACCGCCATGCCCGAGGCCAAGCTGGCGAGGGAGGCGGAGCTTCCCTATGCCCTCGTCGGAATGGTCACCGACTACGATTGCTGGCGCCAGGGCGAGGCCGCGGTCGAGGTCTCGGCGATCGTCGCCCAGCTCATGGCCAATGCCGGCACAGCGCGGAACATGGTCGAGCTGTTCGCGAAGGGGCTGGCGACCGAGCGGACGCCCTCGCCGATCGACACGATCCTCGACTCGGCCATCATCACCGCCCCCGATTCGCGCGACCCGGCGCTGCTCGCGAAGCTCGACGCAGTGTGCGGGAGGATCCTAAGTCGCTGAGCCATTTGTTCTTTTTTTGTTCTTGACATATAGGGTTTTTCCTCCTAACATCCTAGCCAGCCCGAGTCGCGTATCGGGCCGGCTCTTTGACATCGTGAATTGGCAAAAACGGCTAGCCCGCGTCCTCCCCGAGCGGCATCTCGAACGGCCGCTCGCGGATCCAGCGGCTGGCGATCAGCTTGTCGCCGCGAGTGACCGGCAGGCCGGCATGGCCAGCCGCCGCGTCGCGGCGGCCGTCGGCGCCGGTGTTGCGGAACAGGAGCCCGTCGCCGGTGCGCCCGCGAATCTTCAGGCCCGGCGTTGGGAAGAGAGTCTCGCCGCCCTCAAAATCCTCGTTGAGCCAGACCAGGAAGGTCGTCGTCCGCGGGTTGGCGAAGCCGGGGATGGCGTCGAAATGGGGCTTGTACTCGCCGCCCGGCCGGTAGCGCAGCACCTGAAGCGGCTCGCCCTGCTCGGCGGCGGTGCCGCTGGCGGCGGCGAGGCGGCGGTTGAGGGCGTGGACGGCGGGGTTTTCGAGCGGCCAGGTGAAGCCGGCGCTGTCGCAGACCCGCACCGGATCGGGCCGCTGGCGCCCCGTCGCCGGGTCGACCACGACCGCGGGCGCGAGCATCGGCGCCGCCGCCTCGGCGAGGAAGGCGCATTCGGCCGGCGAGAACAGGCCGGGAAAGCGGGTGATCGCCGGAGAGCCGCACAGCGCCTCGCCTTCGGGCGGGGCGAGCGGGTCGCCGTCCGGCGTGAGCGCCATCGCCTCGATCCGCTCGAGCTCGCGGCGGCTTCGCGGATTGGCCTTGGCCAAAGCGGCGAGCAGCCGGAGCGCCGTCGTCCATTGGCGCGGGCCGCCGACTCCGGCGGCGAGGAAATTGGCGTAGATGACGGCCGAAGCGACATGTCCCTGCCCGCCCGCCCGGCGGAACAGCTCGCGCGCGCCGGCGAGGTCGCGACCGCCGCCGTCGCCGCGCACCTTCGCCGCCGCCGAGTCGAACAGAGACTGGGCGTCAGCCATAGAGTTTCGCGACCCGCTCGGCGCTCATGCCGAGCCGGTAGAGGAGGAGGCAGAGGAGGTTCAGGAGCGAACGCCGGAGCCAGCCGTCCTGGCGCCAGCGCTCGGCCGAGGTCGTCGCCGCGACGCCGATCCGCTCGAGCCGGCGGCCGCCGATCCGCCGGACCAGGTCGACGTCCTCCATCAGCGGAAGCGGCCGATAGCCGCCAATCTCCTCATAGAGGCGGCGGGAAATGAGCAGGCCCTGGTCGCCATAAGCCAGGCCGAGCCAGCGCACCCTGAGCGCCGCGCCGGACTCGATCAGCCGCGCCCGTCTTTCGGGGGCATCGAGGCGGAACCGGAAGCAGGCGGCCTCGGCGGGCCGGCGCTCGATATGGCGGTCGGCGGCCTCGCGCCAGCCCGGCGCCAGCAGGGTGTCGGCATGGAGGAAGAGCAACCAGTCGCCGGTCGCCGCCGCGGCGCCGGCGGCGAGCTGGACTCCGCGGCCGCGGGGCGAGGAGACGATGCGGGCGCCATGGCGCGAGGCAATGGCGGCGGTGGCGTCGGTCGAGCCGCCGTCGACGACGACGATCTCGTCGGCCTCGCGGACGGCGACGAGGGTGGGCTCCAGCGTCGCAGCGGCGTTCAGCGCGGGGATGACGACGGTGAGCATTGGGGCATTTGTGCATGAGACACGCGCGGCCGCAAGCTGCCTCCCCATCACAGATGGGGAGGGGGACCACCGAAGGTGGTGGAGGGGTGGCATGGTCCAGCCTCGTCAGGTCACCCCTCCACCAGGCAAAGCCTGGTCCCCCCTCCCCATGCTCCGCATGGGGAGGCAGAATCAGCCCGAGCAGCTGGCGCCGCCGAGCACGCAGAAGCGGGCGCAATGGGGGTGGTTGAGGGGGACTTCGCGAGGCGCCGCCGCCAGCGTCGGGCCGAGCGCGAATTGCGGGTCGTAGGGGAGGAGGGTGCAGGCGACGACGTGCGGGCGCCCGGCGCCCTTCGCCTTCACCACCATCCGGCTCGACGCGCACATCATCGCCGCGGGGGCGACGCCGAGGATGTCCCAGCAGGCTTCGCTGATCTCGGGCACGTCGGCCGAAGCGTCCATCGCCGGGAAGAGGACGAGCCCGGCCCGCGCCGCCAGCCCCTCGCGCCGGCACAGGTCGGAATAGCCGCGCCGCGCCTCGTCCGGGCCCTGGCCGGGCAATTGCCGCCCGGCGATGGCGGTCGCGAAGCCGTTCGCCTCCAGCCAGCGCAGCCCGTCGAGCGCCTTGGCCCAGGTGCCGGGGCCCCGCTCGGCTTCGTGTATCCCTGCGCTGTGATGGTCGAGGCTGACCCTGAACGTCAGCCGCTCGCGCGGGAGCGCGCCCAGCGCCGCCTCGAAGCGCCGCATCGGCCGCATCGCGTTGGTCAGCACCAGCACCTCGAAGCCGCGCGCCAGCGCCGCCGCGATCATCGCCACGCTGTCGCGGTTCATGAACGGCTCGCCGCCGGTGAAGCCCACCTCGCGGGTCCCCAGCGCGGCGGCCTCGTCGAGATAGGGTTCGATCTCGGCGAGGCTCGGATAGACGAGGGCGTCGTTGGTCGGCGAACTTTCGACATAGCAGCTTTGGCAGGCGAGGTTGCAGAGCGTGCCGGTGTTGATCCACAAAGTCTCAAGCCGCGTCAGCGCCACGTGGGCCCGAGGCTCGCCCTTTGCGGTAAGGAGGGGATCACGGAACTTGGCCGGATCGAGCGGCCGCGCCAGCGGATCGGCGAAGGGGGACGTGGCGGTGGCGGCGAGGACGTCCATGTCTCAAGGATAGGCGAAAAGCTCAGGCGGTGTTACCCCTCAACCCCCCTCTCCCGCCCTTCGCGGGAGAGGGAGGGGCCCGCGAAGCGGGAGGGTGAGGGTCTGTAGCACTGACTCGGCAAGACC
>JAXDPG010000243.1:0-3354 GCA_034668485.1 Sphingomonadales bacterium | reverse complement strand
AGCAGGCGGCTCCGAACCGGGTCGGCGGCGAGGGCGCCCCGGCCGTCGCCGGCCGGGCCGGCCAGACCAAGACTCACTGAGGCGGGCGGGGATGGTCAGCAGCAAGGCGACCACCCCCGAAGCCTATCTCGCCGAGCCCGCTGATCAGGCGCAGGCGACCGGCTCGTCATTGGCCGCATAATAGTCGCAGACGTGCTTCCAGGCTTCGTCGGCCGTGTCGACGAAGGTGAACAATTTGAGGTCGTCGGGGGCGACCACGCCCTCCTCGACCAAAGCGTCGAAATCGACCACCCGCTCCCAGAATTCCCTGCCGAAGAACAGGATCGGAAGCGGCTTGACCTTGCCGGTCTGGATCAGGGTCAGAAGCTCGAACGCCTCATCGAACGTTCCGAAGCCGCCGGGAAAGATCGCCACCGCCCGGGCGCGGAGCAGGAAGTGCATCTTCCTCAAGGCGAAATAGTGGAACTGGAAGCTCAGGCCCGGCGTCACATAGGGGTTGGGCATCTGCTCGTGCGGAAGGACGATGTTGAGGCCGACCGATATGGCGCCGGCATCATGCGCGCCGCGATTGGCCGCCTCCATGATCGACGGTCCGCCGCCCGAGCAGACGACGAAATGCCGCCAGCCCCTGTCGTCCGGCTCGCAGCGGCTGGTCAGCCGGGCCAGCCGGCGCGCCTCCTCATAATATTTGGACTTGGCCTTGAGGCGTTCGCCGATATGGCGCTGGGCGTCGGTCGCCGCGGCCGCGATCAGGGCGTCGGCCTTGGCGGGCTCGGGGATCCGCGCCGATCCATAGAAGACGAAGGTCGAGCCGATCCGGGCCTCGTCGAGCAGCAATTCGGGCTTCAGAAGCTCGAGCTGGAAGCGCACCGGCCGCAGATCCTCGCGCAGCAGGAAGTCCATGTCCTGGAAGGCCAGGCGGTAGGCGTCGTGCTCGGTCTGCGCGGAGGGCGTCGGCTGGTTGGCGGATTCGGCCTCCTGGCGGGCGGCGGGAAAGACCCGGTTGGGCGGGATGGGATCGGTCATGCCGGTCCGTTTAGCGGCAATAGGGCCCTTGTCCCATGTCGAAATGGAGATGGTCGCGATGGAAGGCGTCGGCATCGGGTCCGAGCACGATCCCGAAGCGGCGGCAGCCGGCATCGTGGACGGAGCGCAGGAAGCGGCGGACGTCCTCGCCATCGCCGTTCCAGCCCTCCTTGACAGTGATGCGCCGGCCGTCGGCGAGCAGGAAGGCGCCGATATCGACCGCATTGGCGCGGCCATGCTCGCTGAGCCAACCGGATGGTCGATCGCCCGGGAGAAATGGCCGCACGGGCGAAGGCGGAGATTGACACCGCGCCGCGCGTCTCTATCGCGGTCGGCGGGCCACGCCGTCCCAACGCGGCGCGTGCTCTCTGCGAGGAGAGTTAGACGGTGACGATTTCCAAGCCGGACGTGCGACCCGCGCGTCCCTTTTTTTCCTCCGGACCCTGCGCCAAGCCGCCGGGCTGGGGCCCCGAACATCTCGCACTGGGATCGCTTGGCCGCTCCCACCGCTCGAAGCTGGGCAAGGCGCGGCTCGGCCACGCCATCGAGCTGACCCGGCGCGTGCTGAGGGTGCCGCCCGGGCACCGCATCGGCATCGTCCCGGCCTCCGACACCGGTGCGGTCGAGATGGCGCTGTGGTCGCTGCTCGGCGCCCGGCCGGTCACCCTGCTCGCATGGGAGAGCTTCGGCGAGGGCTGGGTGACCGACGTCGTCAAGCAGCTCAAGCTCGATGCGAATGTGATCAAGGCGCCTTATGGCGAGCTTCCCGACCTCGCCGCCGTCGATCCGGCGAGCGACGTCGTCTTCACCTGGAACGGCACGACCTCGGGGGTCAAGGTCCCGAACGGCGACTGGATCGCCGACGACCGCGAAGGGCTGATCATCGCCGACGCCACCTCCGCCGCCTTCGCCCAGGACCTGCCCTGGGCCAAGATCGACGTCGCCACCGTCCGCTGGCAGATGGTGCTCGGCGGCGAGGGCGGACACGGCGTGCTCCTCCTCGGCCCGCGCGCGGTCGAGCGGCTGGAGAGCTACACGCCGCCCTGGCCGCTGCCCAAGATCTTCCGGATGACCAAAGGCGGCAAGCTGATCGAGGGGCTCTTCCACGGCGAGACGATCAACACGCCCTCGATGCTCGCGGTCGAGGATTATATCTTCGCGCTCGAATGGGCGGTGAGCGTCGGCGGCCTCGCCGGCCTGATCGCCCGCTCGGAGGCCAATGCCGCCGCCGTCGACGCCTGGGTGGAGCGGACCGACTGGATCGAGCATCTCGCGCGCGACCCGGCATCGCGGTCCAACACCAGCGTCTGCCTGAAGTTCACCGGCGACGGCGATACCGAGGCGCAGGCCGCGCTGGTCAAGAAGATGGCGGGGCTGCTCGAGGCGGAAGGTGCCGGTTACGACGTTGCCAGCTATCGCGACGCGCCGCCGGGCCTCAGGCTGTGGTGCGGGGCGACGGTCGACACCGACGATCTCGAGGCGCTCTTCCCCTGGCTCGACTGGGCCTTTCACGAGACAGGCGCTTGACCGTCATCCCGGCGCAAGCCGGGATCTCAGGTCGAACCGGACGCTGCACCCTTAACCCCACGAGGTCCCGGCTTTCGCCGGGATGACGGAGCGACAAGATGCCCAAAGTCCTGATTTCCGACCCGATGGATCCCAAGGCGGCGGAGATCTTCCGCGCCCACGGCGTCGAGGTCGACGAGAAGCCCGGCCTGTCGAAGGACGAGCTGAAGGCGATCATCGGCGATTACGACGGCCTCGCCGTCCGCTCTGCCACCAAGGTCACGCCGGAGCTGCTCGACGCGGCGCCGGATCTCAAGGTGATCGGCCGCGCCGGGATCGGCGTCGACAATGTCGACATCCCCGCCGCCACCGCCCGCGGCATCGTCGTCATGAACACCCCGTTCGGCAATTCGATCACCACCGCCGAGCACGCCATCGCCCTGATGTTCGCGCTGGCCCGCGACCTCCCGGCGGCCGATTCGTCGACCCAGGCGGGCAAGTGGGAGAAGAACCGCTTCATGGGCGTCGAGCTGACCAGCAAGACGCTCGGCCTGATCGGCGCCGGCAATATCGGCTCGATCGTCGCCGACCGCGCGCTCGGCCTCAGGATGAAGGTGATCGCCTATGATCCGTTCCTGACCCCGGAGCGGGCGATGGACCTTGGGGTCGAGAAAGTCGCGCTCGACGACCTTCTCGCCCGTGCCGACTTCATCACGCTCCACACGCCCTTGACCGACCAGACCCGCAACATCCTCTCCCGCGAGAATCTGGCGAAGACGAAACGGGGAGTGAGGATCATCAACTGCGCGCGTGGCGGCCTCG
>JAXDPG010000242.1:0-5028 GCA_034668485.1 Sphingomonadales bacterium | reverse complement strand
ACGCGGCGCATATCAATGTCTCCAAACGTTAGACAGGCCCAGTCCCGTTCGGGCTGAGCCTGTCCTTCGATACGCGTCTTCGACAAGCTCAGCCGCTACTCAGGATGAGCGGCCCTCCCGGAACCATCCGCTCATGCTGAGTAGGCATTGAGCGAAGTCGAAATGCCGTATCGAAGCAAAGCTCAGAGCGAACGTCCCGACGCCTCCTCAGGCCTTGTGGGCCTCGATATAGTCGATCGCATCCTTGACGGTGGTGATCTTTTCGGCGGCGTCGTCCGGGATTTCGACCCCGAACTCCTCCTCGAAGGCCATGACCAGCTCGACGATGTCGAGGCTGTCGGCGCCGAGATCGTCGATGAAGCTGGCTTCCTCGGTGACCTTCTCGGCTTCGACGCCGAGATGCTCGACGACGATCTTCTTCACGCGGTCGGCGGTCTCGCTCATATTCGTGCCCTTCCCTAGGTCGTAGTTTTGCGGAAGCCCTAGCCGTTCCCTGCCGGGGCTGGCAAGGGGCGTCACAGCATCGCCATGCCGCCGTTCACGTGGACGGTCTGTCCGGTCACGTAGCCGGCCTCCCGGCTGGCGAGGTAGACGGCGGCCGCCGCCACGTCGTTGCCGTCGCCGAGCCGGCCCGCCGGGATGCGGCCCATGAGCGCGTCCTTCTGGGCCTCGGGCAGCGCGTCGGTCATCGCCGAGCGGATGAAGCCGGGCGCGATGCAATTCACCGTGATGTTGCGGCTGGCGACCTCCTGAGCGAGCGCCTTCGACATACCGACGAGGCCGGCCTTCGAGGCGGCGTAATTGGCCTGCCCCGGATTGCCGGTCGCGCCAACCACCGAAGTGATCGAGATGATCCGCCCGTGCCGCGCCCGCATCATCGGCTTCAGCGCCGCGCGGGCGAGCCGGAAGGCGGCCTCGAGGTTGATGCGGATGACGTCCGACCACTCCTCGTCCTTCATCCGCATCGCCAAATTGTCGCGGGTGACTCCGGCATTGTTGACGAGGATGTCCAGCCTACCGCCCAGCGCCTCGACGGCCTGCGGCACGAGCGCGTCGACCGCGGCGGCGTCGGAGAGGTCGGCCTGCACCGCGACGTGGTCGCCGCCGAGGCTGGCACGAAAAGCCTCCAGCTTCTCGACGTTGGAGCCCGACACGGCAAGCCGGGCCCACTGCCCGGCCAGCGCCTGCGCGATCGCCGAGCCTATGCCTCCGGAGGCGCCGGTGACCAGAGCTGTCATTCCTGAAAGGTCGAACATGGGCTTCTCCAATTCCAAAAGCCGTCATGCTGAACTTGTTTCAGCATCCAGCGTCGAGCCGCCGTGCGGACAGAAACCTGGACCCTGAAACAAGTTCAGCGTGACGGTTACCTCCATCCCCCGGATCAAATCTCCTTCACCAGCGCGTCGATGTCGTCCATCGTGACGATGCTGGTCACTCTCGAGTCCGGGTGGATCCGCTTGACCATGGGGCCCAGGACCTTGCCGCCGAATTCGACGAAATGGTCGACTCCCGCCGCCGCCATGGCGGCGACGCTTTCGCGCCAGCGGACCATGGCGGTGACCTGCTCGACGAGGAGGCGGCGGATCTCGTCCGCCTCCTCGACCGGGGCAGCAGTGACGTTGGCGTAAAGCGGTACGGCCGGCTCCGCTATCGCCACGTCCGCCAGCGCCCGCTCCATCTCGCGCGCGGCCGGTTCCATCAGCGGCGAGTGGAAGGGCGCAGAGACCGGAAGGAGCAGGGCGCGCTTCGCCCCTTGCTCCTTCGCGATCTCCAGCGCCCGCTCGACGGCGCCGCGATGGCCGGAGATGACGACCTGCGAGGGATCGTTGTCGTTGGCGACGACGCATATCTCGCCCTGCGCCGCCGCATCCGCCACGGCCTGCGCGATCTCGAGGCTGGCGCCGAGCAGGGCCGCCATCGCCCCCTCGCCCACCGGCACCGCCCGCTGCATCGCCTGTCCGCGCAGCTTGAGCAGCCGCGCCGTCGTCGGCAGGTCGATCGAGCTCGCGGCGCAGAGCGCGCTATACTCGCCGAGGCTGTGGCCGGCGACGAAATCGGCCTTGTCGATCGGGAGGCCGCTGACTCGAAGCGTCGCCAGGGCATTGGCCATGATCGCCGGCTGGGCATTCTCGGTCAGCGTGAGCTCGTCGGGCGGGCCTTCCGCCATCAGCCGGGCGAGGTTCTGCGCCAGGGCGTCGTCGACTTCCTGGAACAGCTCGCGCGCGACCGAGCTCGCCTGAGCGAGCGCCCTGCCCATGCCGACCGACTGGCTCCCCTGGCCGGGGAAGATGAACGCGCGCATCGGCTCCTCCTGTTGCGGCGAGCGACTAGGCCAGCGCGGCGGCAGGGGTCAACCGGCGGGAACTTGTGTCCGTGGCTCCGGTTCTAGCGGCACCTTCTCAGCGACCGGAGAAAAGCCATGAAACACAGGATCCTGCTTGCCCTGGCGCTCGCGCCGCTGGCCGCAACCGCCGCGACCGCCGCACCGCCGCGAGCCTTCCTCGCCGACGCGGGCAAAGGCGACAATAGCGAGATCGAGCTCGGCCGCCTTGCCGAGCAGCGCGGGGCCTCCAACGCGGCGCGCGAGGCCGGACGGATGCTCCAGCGCGACCACGGCGCCTCGAAGCGCGTCGCTGCGCCGCTGCTTCGCCGCCTTGCCGTTCCGCCGCCGGTCGGCGTGACTCCGGAGGCCCGGGCCGAGATGCGCCGCCTCCAGGGCCTGCGCGGCCGCGCGTTCGACGCCGAGTTCGCGCGTTTCTCGGTCGCCGAGCACCAGAAGGACATCGCCAAATTCCAGGTGCAGGCCCGAACCGGCGACCGCGTCACCGCCGCCTTCGCCCGCGCCCAGCTGCCGGTGCTCCGCCATCACCTGCAGATGGCCCGCGACCTGCTCCGCGCGCGCTAGAGGCTTGCGAAAGGCGGCGCTTCTGCTATGGAGCGCGCAACCGGGGCGGAGGGCCTAGCGCTTTTCCGCCCCGGTTCAATTTCAGACGACAGCCGGAGGGGCGTCCGCATTGGGCGGCGTCAGCGATCGGCCAAAGACAAGGAAATGCGCAGCCATGCCGCTTTACGAGCATGTGTTCATCGCGCGTCAGGACCTGGCCCAGGCCCAGGTGGACGCGCTGGCGGAGACCGCCACCAAGATCATCGAGGATTCCGGCGGCAAGGTCGTCAAGACCGAGACCTGGGGTCTTCGCTCCCTCGCCTACCGGATCGCCAAGAACCGCAAGGGCCATTACGTCATGCTCGATTTCGACGCGCCCGCCGCGGCCGTCGCCGAGCTCGAGCGCCAGACCCAGATCAACGAGGACGTCATCCGCTACATGACCGTTCGCGTCGACGAGCATGAGCAGGGCCCGTCGGCGATGATGCGCCGCGGCGAGCGCGACCGCGAGCGCGGCGATCGTGGAGACCGGGGCGACCGCGGTGATCGCGGCGGCCGTGACCGCGACCGTGGGGATCGCGGCGACCGCGCGCCCCGCCCCGATTTCGCCGACGCGTAACGAGAAAGGACCAGCGACATGGCACGCCCATTTTTCCGCCGCCGCAAGAGCTGCCCCTTCTCGGGCAAGGACGCTCCGATCATCGACTATAAGGACGTCCGCCTGCTCCAGGGCTTCGTCTCGGAGCGCGGCAAGATCGTCCCCTCCCGGATCACCGCCGTCTCCGGCAAGAAGCAGCGCGAGCTGGCCACCGCGATCAAGCGCGCCCGCCACCTCGGCCTTCTCCCCTACGTCGTGAAATAGGAGCGCGAGGACATGGAAGTCATTCTCCTCGAGAGGATCGAGAAGCTCGGAGCGATCGGCGACGTCGTGAAGGTGAAGAACGGCTATGCCCGCAACTTCCTCCTTCCCAACGGCAAGGCGCTCCGGGCCAACGAATCGAACCGCAAGGTGTTCGAGAGCAACCGCGAGCGGATCGAGTCGTCGAACGCCGAGCGCCGCGCCGCGGCCGAAGTGGATTCCAAGGGCATCGACGGAATCACCGTCCAGCTCATCCGCCAGGCGTCCAACACCGGCCAGCTCTACGGCTCGGTCTCCGCCAGGGATCTGGCCGAATTGCTCGAAGCCGAGGGCCACAAGATCGCCAAGAACCAGATCGTCCTAAACCGGCCGATCAAGTCGATCGGCCTTCAGGAGGTCCGCATCGCCCTCCATCCGGAAGTATCGGTGACCATCCACGTCAACGTCGCCCGCTCGCCCGAAGAGGCCGAGCTCCAGGCGAAGGGCGTCGACGTGATGGCCGACATGTTCGAGAAGGACACCGCCGGCTTCACCGAAGAGCGCGACCCCAATGCCGAGCCAGGCGAGATCGCGCCCGAGGCTCCGGCCGCGGATGCGACCGAGGCCGAAGGCGACGGCGAGACGGACGAAGTCGAGACCTCGGACGAGGCGTAACCCGTCATTCCGGCGAAAAGAGGCCGCTGCCCGAGTGGGCGGCGGCCTTTTTCGTTGCACCTTCGCTCAAGCTGATGTTCAGGAGCGGCGGCGCTCAGGAGGGACCATGCTCAAGCTGATCATCGGCAACAAGGCTTACTCCTCCTGGTCGCTTCGGGGCTGGCTGGCCGTCAAGCAGTCCGGGATCGCCTTCGAGGAGATCACCGTCCCATTGTTCGACGAGGAATGGGAGAAGACCCGCGAAGGCAACGAATTCGCGCCGTCGGGCGGCAAGGTGCCGGTGCTGTGGGACGACCAGGCGGTGATCTGGGATTCGCTCGCCATCGTCGAGTGGCTCGCCGACAAGACCGACCGCGACCGCTACTGGCCCAAGGACGAGATCGCGCGCGGCATGGCCCGCTCGATGGCCGCCGAGATGCATTCGAGCTACGACAATCTGCGCCGCGAATGCCCGATGAACCTTCGCAAGCAATTCCCGCCTCGCGAGCTGTCCGAGAACGTCCGGGCGGAGCTGAGCCGGATCCTCGAATTGTGGGCCCAGGCCCGGGCCCGGCACGGCGGCGGCGGACCCTATCTCTTCGGAACGTTCGGAGCGGTCGACATCATGTTCGCTCCGGTCGTCACCCGCTTC
>JAXDPG010000241.1:0-3894 GCA_034668485.1 Sphingomonadales bacterium | reverse complement strand
GCTGCCGTTTCCCGGGCAGCCAGGCCATGATCGACCGCCTGCAGCAGGCCCCCGGCCTGTTGCCGATCGGCTCGTTCATCCACTGAGCGCCCGCCCCGTCATCCCGCCGCAAGCCGGGACCTCAGGTCGATTAGGCACGTCGGGTCTCGCCGAGGTCCCGGCTTTCGCCGGGATGACGCTTGTCTCCCTCCTGCCATCCGTTAAGGCGGCGGAATGACCCTGCCCCCCGGCCTCCGGCGCCTGCGCCTGCCCGCGATCGGCGCGCCCCTCTTCATCGTCTCCAGCCCGGAGCTCGTCATCGCCCAGTGCAAGGCGGGGATCGTCGGCGCCTTCCCGGCGTTGAACGCCCGGCCGCAGAGCCTGCTCGACGAATGGCTTCACCGGATCAGCGAGGAGCTCGCCGCCTGGGACCGGGAGAATCCCGACCGGCCCGCCGCGCCCTATGCGGTCAACCAGATCGTCCACCGCTCCAACGACCGGCTGGAGCAGGACATGGCGACCTGCGCCAGATGGAAGGTGCCGATCGTGATCACGTCGCTGGGCGCGATCGTCGAGGTCAACCAGGCGGTGCACGATTGGGGCGGAATCACCCTCCTCGACATCATCAACGACCGCTTCGCCCGCAAGGCGGTGGAGAAAGGCGCCGACGGCGTGATCGCGGTCGCCGCCGGCGCCGGCGGCCATGCCGGCACCCTGTCGCCCTTCGCCCTGGTGCAGGAGATACGGCAATGGTTCGAGGGGCCGCTGATCCTGTCGGGCGCGATCGCCACCGGCCGGGCCATCCTCGCCGCTTTGGCGATGGGGGCCGACCTCGGCTATATCGGCTCGCCGTTCATCGCCACGGCCGAGGCCAATGCCGCCGACGACTACAAGCAGGGCATATGCGACGGCCGAGCGGCGGACATCGTCTATTCGAGCCTGTTCACCGGCGTTCACGGCAATTATCTGCGCGCCTCGATCCTCGCCTCGGGCCTCGATCCCGACAATCTGCCGCAGGGCGATCTGAAGACGATGGATTTCGGCGGCGGCTCGAGCGCCAAGAAGGCCTGGCGCGACATCTGGGGCTCGGGCCAGGGCATCGGCGCCATCGACCGGGTGCGCCCGGCGGGCGAATATGTCGCCGAGCTGATCCGCGAATATGAGGAAGCGAAGGCGGAATTGCTGGAGCGGTGAGGTCGCGATCCGTCATGCTGAACTTGTTTCAGCATCCAGCGACGAGCCGCCTCGCGGGCGGAGATCTGGACCCTGAAACAAGTTCAGGGTGACGCTCATCCCTTCCCCGGTTTCGTGCCTAAAGCGACCGTTCCAGCCGGCTCATCAGGCCCCGGGCCGGGCTCGCCTGCGGCTCGGGACCGAGGCCGCCCGCTTCGTCGAGCCGCTTGACCCGGGCGTACAGATCGCGGCTGGCCCGGACCAGCGCCAGCGCGCTCTCGGGCAGCCTCGCCAGCAAGGCCTCGTCGCTGTCGGGGGCGTCGCCGAGCCGGCGGGCCGGCCGGCGCGACTGGCTGCGGCTCAATTCGCCCGCCTCAACCGCGCGCTGGGTCAACAGCCAGGCGATGACGTGCATCAGCCGGGTCGTCACCTTCAGCGACTCGCAGGAGAAGCCGACCCGGTCGATCGGGTCGAGCGAGTCGCGGTCGGAACGCCCGCTCATGTCGAAATAGGAGCGCGCCTCGTCGGCGAGCAGCATCGCCTCGGTGTAGAGCGAGGCGACCAGCTTGGCGTTGAGGGGCATGCGCGCTTCCTGCATCCGCTCATGCTGCCACAGAGGCGCGCGGGGGGCCATGCGCAAAGATGGTGAAGGCGAATAAGTCCCGCCGTGGGACGGACCGGCCCGCGCTAGGCGATGATGTCCGGGATCAGCTGGTCCTCGAGCAGCTTGATCTCGTCCCGGAGGCGCAGCTTGCGCTTCTTCAGGCGGGCGAGCTGGAGCTGGTCGGGCGCCGGCGTGGCGCGGAGCGCCTCGATGGCGGCGTCGAGGTCGCGATGCTCGAGGCGCAGGCGGACGAGCCGCGAGGCCGCCGGGACGGAATTGCCGTTGATCGCCTCCATGCCCCTCCTGGAACGCTACTCAAGCGCTTCTAAAGGCGCTATAGATAGTCCATTAACGGCCCGTCGTACATATTGGCGCGGCCATCGGATCGATGGGAGACAGGCCACGCCTCCAGACGTTGATCACCCGGACCAGACCAGCAAGGAGATGGGAATGCAACAGGCGCATATCTCGGCATTGCAGCACCGCCACGCGGATATCGAAGCGCGGATCGAAGAAGAAAGTCAGCGGCCTTTGCCGGACATGGCCACCCTCTCCAGGCTCAAGAAAGAGAAGCTCTGGATCAAGGAAGAGATTGCCGGCCTCCATTAGGACCGGCGCCATCCCGGCGAAAGCCGGGATCTCGGAACGAGAAGTCGCTGAGGGCTGTCCCCAGCCCCTAACCGTCATGCCAGCGAAGGCTGGCATCCCGGCGGGTGGAAAGCGCCAGCACATTCCACCCGATGGACCCGAGCCTTCGCTGGGGTGACGAATCCGGCCGCGGCGACGCGGCCGTCTTCGTCAATCGTCGCGGGTGATGCGCTCGTTGCGCTCGTGGCGCTCCTGGGCCTCGACCGTCATCGTCGCGATCGGCCGGGCCTCCAGGCGAGCCAGCGAGATGGGCTCGCCGGTGACTTCGCAAAAGCCATATTCGCCGGTGTCGATTCGGCGCAGCGCCGAGTCGATCTTCGAGATGAGCTTGCGCTGCCGGTCGCGGGTGCGGAGCTCGATCGCCCAGTCCGTTTCCGAGGAAGCGCGGTCGGTGACGTCCGCCTCGCGGATCGGGCCGCTCTTCAGCGACGCCATCGTCCCCTGCGATTCGCGCAGGATCTCGTCCTTCCAGCCGAGCAGCTTCTGCCTGAAATAGGCGAGCTGCGCCGGGTTCATGAATTCTTCGTTGGCGCTCGGGCGGTAGCTTTCGGGCATACCTCCCAGAGCGTAAGCCGAGCCGTAAACGTCACTCAGAGCCGTCGCCATAACCCCTCCACTCCTTCACGCACCGCGTCCGCGGCCACGCTACCTCCTAAGCTCCGCTTCCGAGTCGTCCGGAAATGTCGAAGCTTGCCCCAGCGCGCCTATACGCTTCGCAAAGGGGCAGTACAAGTCACTCAAATAGCGGTTAAAATTTCACGCCGATTCGCCTTCCGGGAGTGACTTTCCCGCTCCCGACGGGGCTCGTTCGGCGCCCCCGAACCGGCCGGCCAGCCTAACCGTCCGAATCGGGCCGGCCGCCATTCGTTAACCATGTTCGGCAGCCCCGGCCCGCCGCCTATTCGTTCACGCCTCGTGCCGCCCTGTCCACAAATGGGACGGAAGCGGCCGCAACAGGCATTTCACGGGCATTTCGAGGTGACTTCGTGGTTAACGCGCTTGCACTTAAAGCTTTCCTTTGCATCTGTGTGTGTAGCTCGATGCCGACGCCGATCTTCCGACAGGGACTTTCGGCCACGTATCGAAACCTGGAAACAAGGTGCGCCGTCATGTCGATACGAATGGCCCTCACGAAACTCTGCGCCTGCGCCGCCGGTGGTGCGATCCTGGGTGGAGGCGCCGTCCATGTCGCTGAGAACCCGCCCCAGCGGGCGGCCTTCGTCAAGCACGCCACGATGATCAAGGCGCCCCGGCGATACGCCCGGGTCAAGCCGATCAAGCGCTACCGGCGGGTGCGCACCGCCTGCGTCGTCAGGCCCGGCACGACCACCGTCACCCGGACAATCAGCTATCCCGGCGGGGCGATGCCCCTGCCCCCGTTGCCGCCGTTGCCGCCCCTGGCCGGCGGTGGCCCCGGAGCGGGGGTGGCGGTGATCGGCGGCGGCGGCGGCTTCGGCGGCGGTTTCGGCGGCGGCTTCTTCAGCGGCGGC
>JAXDPG010000240.1:0-3596 GCA_034668485.1 Sphingomonadales bacterium | reverse complement strand
CGCGACCGGGATCGAGGACCTCACCGCCTCCACCCATGCCGCGAAGAGGATCGGGCAATGAGCGCTCGCCACACCAAATTCTACCTCGACAAGCAGAACGGCAAGTTCATGGGCGTGTGCGCCGGAATCGCCGACTATACCGGGGTCGACGTGACCCTGGTGCGGGTCGGCTCGGTGCTCCTCACCGTGCTGGGCTCGGGCATGACCATCATCGCTTATTTCGTGGTCGGCTGGATCGCTCCCAAGAAGCCGCGCGAGCTTCGCGACGAGACTCCCGAGCAGACCAAGTTCTGGCAGGGCGTGCGCGCCTCGCCGGCCCGCACCGTCCGCGACGTTCGCTCGCGCTTCCGCGACATCGACCGCAGGCTTGCCGAGGTCGAGACCTACGTGACCAGCTCGAACAGCCGCCTCGCCCGCGAGATCGAGCAGCTGCGCTGAACGGAATGAAGGGGGAATGATCATGAATCTAGGAATCCTGGTCCCGATCGTCGCGATCCTCGCGTCGGCCGGCGTCTTCACCCAGGTTCTCAAATATATGCAAAGCCGGAATGCGGCTCGCGATCCCGCCCTCGGCGCCGGCGATGCCCGGGAGAATGCCCGCCTCGAGCGCGAGAACGAGGTCCTGAAGCGGACTGTCGGCCGGCTCGAGGAGCGGATGGCGGTGCTCGAGCGGATCGCCACCGATCCGGCGGAGCGCACCGCCCGCGAGATCGAAAGCCTGCGCTGACACTGGATCGAATCAAGGAGGAAAAATTGGTTGCAACCTGGATCTGGGTGCTCATCCCCATCGTCGCGATCCTCTCCGGCGTGATGAAGCATTATCTGAAGCTGAAGGAGCGGCAGATCGACGCCGTCACCACCCGGTCGGCGGAGAAGGCGGCGCAATATGCCGCCCATACCGAGCGGCTCGAGCAGCGCATGCGGGTGCTCGAGCGGATCGTCACCGACAAGGGCATCGACGTCTCCGACGAGATCGAGCGGCTGCGCGACCGCCCGGTCAACTGAGACTCGGCGGGCGAGGAGGAATTGCAATGAACCAGTTCGAGATGGTCGTCCTGATCGTGGCGATCGTGATGTTCGCGAGCGTGATGCGCGCCCGCTATACCGGCGGCCGCCGCCGCGGCCGGCACGAGCGGGGCGAGGCGCCCGCCGCGATCGCCGAGAACAGCCGCCTCAAGGACGAGGTGCAGGCGCTGCGCGACCGCATCGCCGTGCTCGAGCGGATCACGGTCGAGAAGGAGAGCAGCCTCGAGCGCGAGATCGAGAAGCTCAGGGACCGGTAGGAGAGGAACGATGGACGACCCGGCCAGCCTCGTCGCCTTGTCCGTTTCCGCTTTGCTCGCAGCCGGCCTCGCCAGCGCGGCCCTGCTCAAGGCCTGGCGCGGCTGGCTCGAGCTGAGGCGGGTGGAGCTCGCCGCGCGCCGCGGCGGGGGGCGGCGTCCTGACGGGCGCCCGGAGTTAGCCGACCTGCGGGCGCGGGTGCGTCGGCTGGAGGCGATCGCGAGCGGGGCGGATATTTAATTCCTCTCCCGTAAGGACGGGATAGGGAGAGAGTCGGCTTTGCCGCACGGCCCGGCTCTGATAGCGGCGGGCCATGTCGCTCCCCAAAAGCATCCAGGAGATCGAGGAGGAGTTTCGCCTCTACGATGAACTATCCGACGATCCGAAGGCCGATCGAAATCGGCTCGTGAATGAGCTGGGCAAAGCACTGGAGCCAATGCCCGAGGCCTTGAAGATCGACGAAACCCGAGTACCCGGCTGCGCCTCGACGGTGTGGGTCTACCCCGTCCCAGGCTCGACCCGAGACTCGCTGCGCTTCTTTGCCGACAGCAACACGGGTCTCACCAAGGGGATCATCGCCATGATCCTGATGATCGTTCAAGGCAAGAATGCCCGGGAGGTGCTGGACCTCGATATTGAGAAGGCGCTCGAACCCCTCGGTCTTCAAAACCACTTCTCCTCGCTGCGCACGTCCGGGCTGAAGAATATGATCTTGAAGATACGCGAGACCGCTACTCGGCTCGCCGCATGAGCCGGCCGGGAACGGAGGGCGGCTTCGACCCGCGGCTGTTCACCGACTATGCGCGCCGGGTCGGCCACGGCGGAGCGCTCGGCATCCGCTATGTCGGCCATGGCGACGACTGGGTCGAGCTCGGCCTCGACTGGCAGGAGAAGCTGGTCGGCGTTCCGGAAACGGGCGTGCTCGCCTCCGGTCCGATCATCAGCCTGATGGACATGGCGACGTCGATGGCGATCTGGGTCAGGCTCGGCCGCTTCCGCCCGCAGGCGACGCTCGGTATGAGGGTCGACTATCTCAGGCCGGCGGGGCGGGGCAAGAGGATCGTCGGCCGGGGCGAATGCTACGGCGTGACGAAGAGCGTCGGCTTCGTGCGGGGGCTGGCGCATGACGGCGACTCGAGCGACCCCGTGGCGCATGTGACCGGCACCTTCATGTTCACGGCGTGACGTTCACGGCGTGAATGGGTGTCCGGTTCCGATTTTCCGGGTCCAATAATATCAGGCACTTAAGCTTCGGTGCCAGGCACCGATTTTCCCGGTCGGCCATTTTCGCCCCGAATGAAATCAGCGGCTTAGGCTTCGGTGCCTGGCACCGAATTCATGGCCGGTTAGTAAGTGAATTGCGGGCTATTTAGCGACGACAGGTCTTTGTGATCAAAACCAGCGTCAGACGCCGTTTCGAAGGTCACTCCACGCGGAAGTCCGTCACGATCAGGCGGGCACGACCGGTGGCGAAGATGCCGTGGCCGTAGCCGTCGCCGCCGCCGAGGACGAAGCCGACCTGGTCGGCCGCGGCGATCGCGGCGCGGAATGCGGCGGGATCGCCTTGGGCGTTGCTGGTCTCCACTGCCGTCCAGCGCGCGTCGAGTGAAGCGGCCATCACATGATCGCCGGGGGTCAGCGGCGTCTGGGTGGCGAAGGTCGCGTACCAGCGATAGGCCTCGAACTGCCCCCGGCCGCTCCAATTGTCGCCGGCGCGCTGGAAATAGAGGGTGATCATCGCGGCCGACTTGCCGTCGCTCGCCGCCAGGAATCGCACGCCGGGATCGGCCTCGACCCGGTAGCGCATGACCATGCGCCGCTTGCCCGTCAGGGGGCCGTGGCGGAAGGTCACGTAATGGACGCTGCCGGGCGCGCGCGGCAGGTCGATCTGGAAGCCGCCGCCGCGGCGCGGCGACGGATGCAGCGCCGCCCCCTTCGAATAATTGCGCCCGCGGATGATCGGGCCGACGGTCCACGTGGCCGGGTTCGACGCGGCGGCCCGCGGCTGTGCGCTCGCCTGGGCATTATCGCCGCACGCGCCGAGCAGGACGAGGGCGGCCAGAGTGGTGGCACGAGAGATCATTCGGCCGCGCGGCGCTCCTCGGCCTTGCGCAGCACCTCATAGGCGGCCTGCACCGCCTGGAAGCGCGTCGCCGCGTCCGCATCCCCAGGCGCGGCGTCGGGATGATTGGCCTTGGCGAGGCGGCGATAGGCGGCCTTGATCGCGTCGAAGCCGGCATCGGCCTCGAGCTCGAGCAGGCCGAGGGCGCGCATCTCGTCGCGGCTGCGGCTGCCGTCGCCCGGGCCGCCCCAGC
>JAXDPG010000239.1:0-3713 GCA_034668485.1 Sphingomonadales bacterium | reverse complement strand
TGCCGCCATCGTCGCATCGATCGGCGCCACCGAAATCTGGTGCCTGGGCGACAGCTTCCACGACCGCCACGGCTGCGACCGCCTGCCGGCGCGCGCCCGCGATATGCTGACCGCGCTGACGGGCTCGACTCGCTGGACCTGGATCACCGGCAATCACGACGCGGGGATCGCGGACCATTGCGGCGGCGCGATCGTCGAGGAAGCCGAGGTCGATGGCGTGCTGTTGCGTCATGAGGCGATTCCGGGCGATTCGAGGCCTGAGCTGTCGGGCCATTTCCACCCCAAGCTTCGCATCCACCATCGCGGCCGCCAGGTCTCCCGCCGCTGCTTCGTGGCGACGGAGCGCAAGCTGATCCTTCCCGCCTTCGGGTCGCTGACCGGGGGGCTCGATGCCGGGCATCCGGAGATCGTCCGGGCGGTCGGGCCGAAAGCGGAGGCGCTGGTGCCGCTGGCCGACAGGCTGCTGAGGTTCCCGCTGGCCGCCTGAACGGAGAGCTGGACCCTGAAACAAGTTCAGGGTGACTGAGTGGCCAGCCGCGCCGCGATCAGCCCCCGCACGGCATTCCCCACAAAGAACCCGCTCTCCAAATCCTCCGCCCGCAGCTCCGCCTCCTCGGCCCGCCCCTGCTCGATCAGCGCCTCGCGCAGAACGCCCGGCAGCAGCCCGCGCGCCAGCGGCGGAGTCAGCAGCCGACCGTCCCGCTCGACGAACAGGCTGGTGAAGCTCCCCTCGGTCAGGAAGCCGCCGCGATCGACGAACGCCACCTCGAAGGTCCCTGCCGCCGCGCGGGCGTCGTCGTAGAAGCGCCGGTCGCTGGTCTTGTGGCTCAGGCGGAAATCCTCCGGCTCGACCGGCATCGGCGCCAGCGCCACCTCCACCGGACCTTCCGGGGTTGCCGGCAGCGGCCGCGACTCGATCGCCAGCGCGCCGCTCGGCGACAGGAGCAGCCTCAGCCGCCGCGGCTCGCGCAGGAAGAAGGTCGCCGCCTGCAGCTCGTTGCGCGCATGGTGGCGGTCGAAGGCGAAGCCGAACGTCGCGGCGCTGCGCTTCATCCGCGCCAGGTGCCGGTCGAGCTCGGCGATACCCTCATGCGGATCGAAGCGCATCGTCTCGATCAGGTCGAAGCGCCCTGCCGTTGCCACAAACTCTCCCTTCGCCAGGCATTCGCGCCATTCGTCCGCGGCGACGCTGTCCGCCACGATCCCCGAGCCGAGTCCGAGCCGAGCGCTGCCGCCGCCCTCGCCCAGGACCAGGGTCCGGATCGCGACATTGAACTCGGCCCCGCCGTCCGGCGCAAGCCTGCCGATACTACCGGTATAGGGCCCCCGCTGTTCCCCCTCGAGCTTGGCGATGATCTCCATCGCTCGGATCTTCGGCGCTCCGGTCACCGAGCCGCAGGGGAAGATCGTCTCGAGCAGGTCGACGGCGCTCCATTCCGCCTCCAGCTCGGCGACCACGGTCGAGGTCATCTGAAGCACCGTCGGATAGGCCTCGACCTCGAACAGCGCCGGCACCTTGACGGACCCGGGCCGAGACAGGCGCGAGAGATCGTTGCGCAGCAGATCGACGATCATCAGATTCTCGGCGCGCTGCTTGGGATCGCCGCGGAGCGCCTCCGGATCGGTGCCGGCGGGGGCCGTGCCCTTCATCGGGCGCGCGGTCACGCTCCGGTCCTCGACGGTGAAGAACAGCTCGGGCGAGAAGGAGAGCAGCCAATGCTCGCCGGTGAAGACGATACCACCCCAACCCGCTCGCGCTCGCGGCCGGATCGCGGCGTAGAGGGCGAGCGGATGACCGGCGATCACCACCTCGGCCGGGAAGGTGAGGTTGGCCTGGTAGATGTCGCCGGCGAATATATGTTGGAGCGCCCGGGCGATGACCGCTTCGTGCGCCTCGCGGCCGACGAGAGGCTTCGGCCGTCCGGCCCAGGCCCCGGCCGGGTTCGGCAGCAGCGCCGCCGCGTCGACCTCCTCCCACCCGTCGAACAGCCCGAACCAGAGCAGCGGCGGCTTTCCGGTTTCGGCGCGGCGCGCCAGGGGCGCCAGCTTCGGCTCGAGCGCGTGGCCGGCCTCATAGCCGAGGAAGCCGGCCGCGTGGCGCCCGCGCAGCCGCTCCAGGGCCGGTCCGACCTCGTCGGGCCGCGCCGCCGCGACAATCTCGACCGGGCGCCGGTAGAGCCGCCCCCGCCCCTCGAACTCGAGCAGCACGAAGGGCTCGCCGTCTTGCCAGAAGCGCGGCGCGGGCCCATTTGCCGCGGGGTCAGTGGAGATTGGCTTGGTCACCAGCGTCTTCGACCTCTTCAAGATCGGGATCGGCCCGTCGAGCTCCCACACCATGGGGCCGATGACGGCCGCGTGCCGCTTTGTCGAGGCGCTGTCGCAAAAGGGGCTGCTCGAGCGCACCGGGCGTGTCCAGGCGGAGCTCTACGGCTCGCTCGCCCTGACCGGCAAGGGCCACGCCACCGATCGCGCCGTCCTTCTCGGCCTGTCGGGCGAGCGTCCCGACCGGCTCGACCCGGACGCCGCCGACGCCGTCGTCGAGGCGATCCGCGCCACCAATTGCCTCCGCCTCGGGGGCCGGCGCGAGATCGGCTTCGACGAGCCGCGCGACCTCAGGTTCCTGCAGCGGGAGCGGCTGCCCCACCATTCGAACGGCATGCGCTTCACCGCCTTCGACGCGGCCGGGGAAATGCTGGAGGCGGCGGTCTCCTATTCGGTCGGCGGCGGCGCCGTGGTCGACGAAGCGGCGATCGCCGGCAATGCCCCGCCCGAGGGCCTCTGGGACATTCCCTATAATTATCGCTGCGCCGACGAATTGCTCGCCATCGCCGGCCGCGAGGGGATCACCATCGCCGAGATCGCGCTCGCCAACGAGCGCGCCGCCTTGGCCGACGAAGACATCGACCGTCGCCTCGCCGCCATCGCCGCGGCGATGAGCCAGTGCATCGACCGCGGCATCGGCCGCGACGGCATATTGCCCGGTGGGCTGAAGGTGAAGCGGCGCGCGCCCGGCCTGCACAAATTGCTGCTCGACCGGGCCGAACGCACTCTCTCCGATCCGCTGACCGTGCTCGACTGGGTGAATCTGTGGGCGCTGGCGGTCAATGAGGAGAATGCGGCGGGCGGCCGGGTCGTCACCGCGCCGACCAACGGCGCCGCCGGCATCGTCCCGGCGATCCTGCGTTACTATCAGCGCTTCACGCCCCATTCGAACGAGGAGGGGGTGCGCACCTTCCTGCTCACCGCGGCGGCGATCGGCTCGCTGTTCAAGGAGAATGCCTCCATCTCCGGCGCCGAGGTCGGCTGTCAGGGCGAGGTCGGGGTGGCCTGCTCGATGGCCGCGGCGGGGCTCACCGCGGCGCTCGGCGGCACGACCGGTCAGATCGAGAATGCCGCCGAGATCGGCATGGAGCACAATCTCGGCCTCACCTGCGACCCGGTCGGCGGTCTCGTCCAGGTCCCCTGCATCGAGCGCAACGCGGTCGGCGCGATCAAGGCGATCGAGGCCTCGCGCCTCGCTTTGGTCGGCACCGGCGACCATCTCGTCAGCCTCGACCAGGTGATCGAGACGATGCGCAAGACCGGATTGGACATGAACGAGCGCTACAAGGAGACGTCGCTCGGCGGCCTCGCCGTCAACGGCGTCGAGTGCTGAGCCTGAGCTTCGCCGCCAGCCACTCCTCGATCGCCCAGTAAGCGGAGCGATCGCCCCG
>JAXDPG010000238.1:0-9374 GCA_034668485.1 Sphingomonadales bacterium | reverse complement strand
AGATCACGACTCTCCCGGACGCCGTGGACGGCGTCATCATGCTGAACGGGGTCGGGTTCAGCGCCGGCGCCGTCATCACCTAGGCCCAGCTCGACCCTAGCGAGCTCACCTTCGTCCCGGCCGCGGGCTCGGGCCCGGGCACCGGCACCTTCACCTTCCAGGTGAGGGACGACGGCGGCATCCTCAACGGCGGAGTCGATCTCGACCCGTCGGCCAATACCTTCACGATCAACATCGGCATTAGCAACGCCGCGCCGGTTCTCGACCTCGACGGCGACGACAGCGTCACGGCGGGCACCGGCTTCGACTCGTCTTACACCGAAGGCGGGGCGGCCGCCGCGATCGGCGACACCGACGTCACCATCACCGACACCGATTCCGGCGACGACATCGTCAGCGCGATCATCACGATCACCAATCCGGAGACGGGCGACAAGCTCAACGTCGGCGCGCTTCCCGCCGGAATCACCATCGATCCGAGCAGCACCGACACGATGGTCCAGCTCGTCGGAATCGCCGGTACCATCGCCGACGATTTCGAGACGGCGATCAAGGCAATCACCTACTCGAGCACCAGCGACGATCCGACCGACCACGGCACCAACGCCGCCCGCTCGGTCACCGTCGTCGTCAACGACGGTAGCTCGAACAGCAACATTGCGACCGCCACCATCGCCGTCACCGACGTCAACGACGCGCCGACGGGAACGAGCTCGACGATCACCGCGACCGAGGATGCGTTCCGGGTGCTCAGCGCCGGCGACCTCGGCTTCAACGACGTCGACGGCACGTTCGCCAGCGTCACGATCAGCGCCGTCACCGGCGGCAAGATCTATTTCGACGCGGACGGCGCCGGGGGCGCGGATCCGGTCGAGGCGACGCTTTCGCACGTCTACACGGCCGCCGAGCTCGCCGCGGGCAAGGTGAGCTTCAAGGCGAACCAGGACCTCAATGGCACCGGCGCCGGCACCATCACCTTCGCCGTCACCGACGACGACGGTGCCAATGCCGCGAGCTCCAACACGCTCACCGTCGACGTGACCGCGCAGAACGACTCGCCGGTGCTGACCACGGGCGGCCCGATCGCCGCGACCGAGCAGAGCGCGGTGGCGATCCTGACCGGTGCCTCGGTGGCCGACGTCGATCTCGACGCTCGCAACGGCGGCAACGGCGACTATGGCGGCGCCTCTTTCAGCGTGAACCGCAACCCCGCGACCAACGCCCAAGACGTCTTAACCCTGGTCGCCGGGCCGAACTTCACGATCGACGGCTCCGACCTCAAGGCCGGCGGCCAGATCTTCGGGACGATCAGCGTGGACGGCAGCGCCGGCCTCATCGTCATCAACTTCACCAGCCTCGAGACGGCCGCAACCAGCGCCCTGGTCGACGAGGTCATCCAGGCGGTCCGCTACACCAACAGCGGCGACAATCCGCCCGCCTCGGTCGATCTCTCCATCGGCTTCGACGACGGCTCGCCGGGCGGCGGCCAGGGCTCGGGCGCCACCGATCTCGACATCAATCTGGTCACCGTGAACATCGCCGGCGTCAACGACGCGCCCGTCAACTCGCTCGGCGGCACGATCGGCACCATCGAGGACGTGGACCATGGCTGGCTGAGCGGCATGTCGATCTCGGATCCGGACGCCAATCCGGCGACCGACGACATCGTCGTTACGTTCGACGTCGAGCACGGCACCCTCTTCATCGACACCACCGTCGTCAACGGCATCACCAGCGCGGATATCATCGCGCAGGACGCCGACACGATCACGGTCCAGGCGACGCTCAACCAGATCAACGCCACCCTCGCCGCCACCAACGGCCTCACTTATTCGTCGGATCACAATTTCAACGGCAACGACACGCTCACGGTCACCACCAACGACCAGGGCCAAAACGGCACCGATCCGGGCCTCACCGGTGACGGCACCAGCGAAGAGGATGTCGATACGCGGACGATCTCGGTCTCCGCCGCCGACGATCCGGCCGAGCCGAAGAACGACGCGGTCAGCACCCCGGAGAATGTGATCGGCACAGGCGATCTGTTCGCGGCCCACGGCTCGGGCGCGGACAGCGATCCGGAAGGCGATCCGTTCGTGATCACGGCGGTCAACGGCGTGGGCGCCAATGTCGGAGCTCAGATCACGCTCGCCTCGGGCGCGAAGCTGACGGTCCTCGCCGACGGCACCTACAGCTACGATCCCAACGGCAAGTTCAACACGCTCACCGACAACACGTCGGGGGCGGTGAACACGTCGACCGTCGGCGACACCTTCCAATATACGGTGACGGGCGGCAACACCGCGACGGTCACCGTGACCGTGAACGGCGTCGCCGGTCCGGGCGACTGGCTGATGGGCGACGCCACCAACAACGTCATCACCGGCACACCGAACAAGGATCTGTTCCTGCTGCAGCAGGGCGGCAACGACACCGCCTTCGGTCTTGGCGATAACGACGTCTTCTATTTCGGCTCGGCCTTCACCGGCGCCGACACCGTCGATGGCGGCACCGGCCGCGACGTCGTCGTGCTCCAGGGCAATTACACCCTGACCCTGAGCGAGACTAACATCACCAACATCGATTCGATCTCGCTGCAGAGCGGCGCCAACACCAAGTTCGGCGATACCGCGAACAATTTCTACGATTTCAACATCACCACTGCCAACGGCAACGTCGCCCCGGGGGAGGAGCTGATCGTCAACGCCCAGTCGCTGCGCGCCGGCGAGGACTTCACCTTCGACGGCTCGGCGGAGACGGACGGCAAGTTCCTCGTCTTCGGCGGCCACGGCGTCGACACTTTGAAGGGCGGCGCCGGGGTCGACGTCTTCGTCTTCGAGGGCACGCGCTGGGGCGCGTCGGACTCGGTCGACGGCGGCGGCGGCCGCGATGCGGTGGTGATCGCCGCCGGCAACGGCCTTACCCATATCGCGTTCGGAGCGAACAGCCTCCACAATATCGAGTCGATCTCGGTCAACAAGAATTGGCAGAGCGACGCGACGGCCAAGCCCTCCTACGAGTTCGTGCTCCACGACGGCAACGTCGCCGCCGGCGAGACCCTGATCGTCAACGGCTTCTCGCTGACCGACTCGACCCAGACGATCAGCGTCGACGGCAGCGCCGAGATGGACGGCAAGCTGATCCTCTTCGGCGGCGCCGGCACCGACGTTCTGATCGGCGGCAAGGGCGACGACATCCTGTTCGGCGCGGGCAACGGCGACACCCTGACCGGCGGCGCCGGCAACGACATCTTCCGCTACGACAACGTTTCGGATTCGACGCCGGCCCTTCGCGACGGCATCCAGGACTTCACGCTCGGCGACCTGATCGACTTGTCGCGGATCGATGCCGACACCACCCTGGCGGGGGATCAGGCTTTCACCTTCATCGGCAGCGCCGGCTTCCACAACATCGCCGGCGAGCTCCGCTTCGAGAATATCTCGGCGGGCGGGCCGATCTGGATGATCCAGGGGGATACCGACGGCCTCAACGGGGCGGACTTCGAGGTGGTGGTGGTGATCACCGATCTCAACCCGATCACCGCCGGCGATTTCATCCCCTGAACCGGGCCGATTTGGGCACTCGCCAACATTGAATAGCTATTGTAGAGGGGTCCAGCATAATGATTCTAACGGCAGGAACAGCGACCATGCACGACGAGAGAGCCAAAGAGCCGCAACCGCAGCACGAGCGCACCCCCTGGATCGAGCCGGAAATTGTGCGTCTGAACGCGGGCTCGGCCGAGCTCCTGATCAACACCATCGACGACGGACCGGTGGACTATAGCTGAAGCCGCTGCATCTGGCGGTCCTGAGGCGGGCGCGGCGAGCGCCGCCCCCAGAAACCGAAAGCCTAACCGCGTGACACAAGAACTGATCGTCAGCCGGCGCGCAGAGCTGATCGAGACCGAGGTCGACGGCGAGCTGGTGGCGCTGCACGTCGACAAGGGCACCTGCTACGGCTTCAACGGTACCGCCACGCGCATCTGGGGCCTGATCGAGCGGCCGCGGCGCCTCTCCGAGCTGAGGGACGATCTGGTGCGGGAGTTCGACGTCGACCCAGAGCTTTGCGAGCGGCAATTGGGCGATTTGCTCAAAGAGCTCGAAGTGGACGGCCTCGTCGAACTCGCTCCCGCTGCCGACTGAGCGATGACCGCCCTGGCGGGCTATTGGGCGTTCGCTAACGCCGACGAACCTTCTGGCCGCTGCGAGAGGATGCTGAGGGCCCAGCAGGTCTACGCGCCCGACCCGCCCGCTTCCTGGAACGGTGGCGATATCGCGCTTGGACGGCGGCTGTTCCGGACCCTGCCCGAGGATCGCTACGACCGCGGCCCCGTCACCGGCGGCGGCGGCCGCTGGACCCTGGTCGCCGACATGCGCCTCGACAATCGCGCCGAGCTGTGCGCGGAGCTCGGTCTCGAGCCGGTCCGGGCCGCGCTCCTCTGCGATTCAGCGTTGGCGATGGCGGCGGTCGAGCGCTGGGCGGAAGACGCCATCCCGCGCCTGATCGGCGATTTCGCCCTGGCCTTGTGGGACCGCGACCGGACGCGGCTGTTGCTGGCACGCGATTTCCTCGGCCAGCGGCCGCTCCATTATCATCGCGGCGCCCGCTTCTTCGCCTTCGCGTCGATGGCCAAGGGCCTTCACGCTTTGCCGGAGCTTCCATCCGCGCCGGACTCCCGAGCGGTCGCCGCGTTCGTCGCCCTGATGCCGGAGACCGGCTCTGAAACCTTTTTCGCCGGGGTCGAGAAGGTCCGCGCCGGGCATGTCGTCATCGTCACCCGCGACGGCCTGCGCTCCGAGCGCTGGTGGCGGCCGGCGCCGCGCGACCTCGGTCTGAAGGGCGTGGACGAACATGCCGCTGCCCTTCGCGAGCAGTTCGACCGGGCGGTGGCGGACCGCCTGCGCGGCGCCGAGGCCGGCGTGGCGTCCCATCTCAGCGCCGGCCTCGACAGCAGCAGCGTCACCGCGACGGCGGCGCGGCTGCTGGCCCCCGGCCGGCTGACCGCCTTCACCGCCGTGCCCCGCGACGGCTTCGCAGGGTGCCGGTCGACCGAGGTCATAGCCAACGAAGGCCCCCATGCCGCCGCGGTCGCCGCGATGTACCCCAATATCGATCATGTGCTGGTTCCGAACGGCGGATCGCCGGTCGCCAGCCTGGACCGCAACTTCTTCCTTCACGAGCGCCCGATCCTCAACCTCTGCAATTCCGTGTGGAGCGAGAAGATCCAGGACCTCGCCCGCGAGCGGAAGCTCGGCATCCTCCTCACCGGGCAGCGCGGCAATGCCAGCATCAGCTACGACGGCCTTGCCTTTCTCACCCAGCTCGCGTCGAGCGGCCGCTTCCTGCGTCTCGCCCGGGAATCCTTGAGCCTGGTCCGCAACGGCACCCGCATCGGCACCGTCGCGGCCCAGACGATCGGGCCGTTCCTGCCGCGCCTGCTGTGGCGGGCGATCGGTCGGATGCGCGGCAGGGGCCGCCGGCTGACCGATTATACCGCGATCAATCCGGCCGCGATCGACGCCATGGCGCTCGGCGAGCTCGCCGCCGAGCGCGGGCTCGACCTCAACTACCGCCCGCGGCGCGATCCCTTCGAGACGCGCACCTGGATGCTCAACAGGACCGATCTCGGCAGCTACAACAAGGGCACGCTCGGCGGCTGGGGGATCGACATCCGCGACCCGACCGCCGACCGCCGCCTGATCGAATTCTGCCTGGCGGTGCCGCTCGATCAATATCTGCGCGACGGTCGCAGGCGGGCCCTGGTCCGCACCGCCTTCGCCGACCGGCTGCCCCCGATCGTCCTCGAGGAGCGGCGCAAGGGCTACCAGGCCGCCGATTGGTATGAGGGGATGACCGCCGCCCGCGACGCGATTTCGGAGGAGCTCGGCCGAATCGCCGAGTCGGCTCCGGCCGGCGCGGCGCTGGACTCGGCGAAGCTGGAGCGGCTGGTGCGCGACTGGCCGGCCGGCGGCTGGCAGAACCAGGCGACGGTCGACCAATACCGACTCGCGCTGATGCGGGGAGTCTCCGCCGGCCACTTCGTCCGCAAGGCCTACGGCTCGAACCGATAGGGTCCGTGAAGCCGCCCCCAGGTTGCCAAGCCTGGCGCCAGGGTTCATGAGGCGGCATGCTTTCTCAACGAACGCGCTATACAATTCGCGCGCTCCTCCACCTCGCCGATCGCTATGGCGAAGGCCCGGTCCAGCTCAGCGAGATCGCCGGCCGGCAGAACATCCCGCCGAAATTCCTGACGGTGATGCTGTCGCAGATGATCCGGGAGAAGCTGGTCGCCAGCCGCCGCGGCCGGGACGGCGGCTATTGGCTCGCCAAGCCCCCCGGCGAGATCAGCTACGGCTCGATCGTCCGCCTCACCCGCGGCTCGCTCGGCCTGCTCCCCTGCGCCAGCCGCTATCGCCACGAGACCTGCAAGAATTGCATCAGCGAGGACCAGTGCCGGCTCCACCGGGTGATGCTGATGGTGCGGGACGAAACCGCCCGGATCCTCGACGGCCTCAGCCTGGCGGATACGATCCCGGAGGAGGCGCTTTGGGAGGATCCTCTCTAGCCGCCGTCATCGCGGCGAAAGCCGGGACCTTGTGGAAACCGGCGGCGACTTCTCGTCCCGAGGTCCCGGCCTACGCCGGGATGACGGGGCCTACAGCAATATCCGGAACAGCGCCCCGCCGCTGTCGCTGGTGCCGAGGCCGATCGAGCCGCGATGGGCGAGGACGACCTGGCGGGCGAGGCTGAGGCCGACCCCGGTGCCCTTCGCCTTGGTGGTGAAGAAAGGCAGGAAGACGTCCTGGCGCAGCGCCTCCGGAACTCCGGCGCCGTTGTCGGCCACCTCGATCTGGACTCGGGCGCCGGCCACGGAGGCAAAGGCGAGCGACACGGCCGGCGCCTCGTTATGCTCGCGCGCCGCCTCCGCGGCATTGCGCAGCAGGTTGATCAGCACCTGGCACATCAGGTCCGGATCCGCGTCGAGCGTCAGCCGCTCCGGGCTGACGTCGAGCGACAGGGCGACCCCGGCGGCACCGTCGCCCGCGCGGAACAGGGATTCGAGCTCCCGCGCCCAGGGCAGCACCTCGAAATGGCGGCGGCGGACGACCGGCGTCCGGCTGATCTGGCGATAGCTCTCGACGAAATGCATGACCCCGTCGGCGCGCCGGGCGAGCGTCTCGACGGCCATGCGGGCGTCGGTGACGGCGGGGTTGCCGCCTTTGTCCACCTCGATCATCAGGCTCGCGGCGCTCTGCGCCAGGGAGGTGACCGGGGTCATCGAATTCATGATCTCGTGGGTGAGGACCCGAACGAGGTCGCTCTGCGCGGCGATCTCGACCGCGTTCAACTCGCCCTGGATCGGCTGCACGGCGACCACCCGGACCATGCCGCCGAGCCGGTGGACCGAGGCGGCGCTGACCATCGCCGTCTGCGGCAGCTCGTCGAACATCAGGGGCACCAGCCGCGGCTTGCCGATCGCGTCGTCCCCGAGGGCGTCGGCGAAGGTCTCGCCATAGATCCGATAATCCTCGATGCGGACGCCGTGGTGGCGGACGAAGAGGCGGCGCGCGGCCTTGTTGGCCAGCTCCACCCGGCCGTCGGCGTCGACGGTCAGCAGCGGCGCCGGCGCGTCGTCGAGCACCGCCTCGCAGAAGCGGTTCGATTCGGTCAGGCGCAGCCGCTCGTCGCGAAGGCTCCTTATGCCCTGATCGAGCGCCTCGCCGATGTCGGTGAAGCCGCTGCCGTCGGCGCGGTGGGCGAAGCTTTGCGAGAGGTCGCCGAGCCGCACCGCTTCGAGGAAGCGGGCCAGCTCCATGTTGGTGCGCTGGATGTAGCGCCACAATTCGAAGAGCGACCACAGGCACAGCCCGCCGGCGAGCAGGCGGGCGACGCCGAGCCCTTCGACGTCGAGCGCGCTCAGGAACAGGAAGAGCGTTCCGAGCAGCATGGCCGCCCGCCAGCCGAGGCCGGCGATGAAGCGGCTCCTAAAGCCCATGCTTGTCCATTCGTCGGTAGAGCGAGGCTCGGGTCAGGCCGAGCTCCTGGGCGGCGAGCGAGATATTGTAGGCATGGCGCTTCAAGGCCTGCTCAACCATCTGCCTCTCGGCGCGCTCGAGGTTGAGGTCGGCGCCCAGGCTCGGCGGCGTGCTCGTCGTCGCGAGGCGCGGCGCGGTCGAGCGGGAGAGGGAGAAATCCTCGAACGTGAAGGCGCCGTTGCCGGCGAGGATGACGGCGCGCTCGGCCGCGTGGCGCAGCGCCCGGACGTTGCCGGGCCAGTCGTAGGCGACCAGCGCGGCCATGACCTCGCCGGGCAGCTCGCGCGCGGGCTTGGCATATTTCTTCGCGTAGAGCGCGACATAATGGTCGACCAGCAACGGTATGTCGTCGCGCCGCTCGCGCAGCGGCGGCAGCTCGATCTCGACCGTGTTGAGGCGGAACAGCAGGTCCGGCCGGAACAGGCTCTCGTCGGCCAGCCGCTCGGGCGGCAGGTTGGTCGCGGCGACGACTCGGACGTCGATCGGCACCGGCTTGTTGGCGCCGACCGGCACCACCTGTCGCTGCTCGAGCGCGGTCAGCAGCTTGGGCTGGAGGTGGAGCGGCAAATTGCCGACCTCGTCGAGGAACAGGGTGCCGCCGTCGGCCGCCTGGAGCCGGCCGATGCGGTCGCCGCGGGCGTCGGTGAAGGCGCCCTTGACGTGGCCGAACAGCTCCGATTCGAACAGATTCTCGGCGACCGCGCCTAAGTCGACCGAGACGAAGACGTTGCCCGATCGCCGCGAGCTGGTGTGGAGCTCGCGAGCGACCAGCTCCTTGCCGGTGCCGTTCTCGCCGAGGATGAGGACGTTGGCCTCGGTCGGCGCCGCGCGCTCGACCAGGGAATAGACTCGGCGCATGGCGACGGACTGGCCGAGCAGGGGAGTCTCGCCGCCGGCGGCCGGGGCGGAAATGGCGACGGCGCGCTTGCGCTCCGTGACGGCGGCCTCGCGCGAGGTCCTCAAGGCCGCGGCGGTGCGCACCGTGGCGAGCAGCCGCTCGTTCGACCAGGGCTTGGAGACGAAGTCGGTCGCCCCGCGCTTCATCGCCTCGACGGCGATGTTGACCCCGCCATGGGCGGTGATCATCACCACCACGGCCTGCGGGTCCTTGGCCAATATCTCGCCCAGCCAGTGAAACCCCTCGGCCGCGTTGGTCGCGCCGCGGCCGAAATTGGCGTCGAGCAGGACGACGTCGGCGCCGTCGTCGCCGATCGCCGTCATCGCCTCCTCGGGGGCCTGGAAGGTGGCGACTTCTTCAAAGAGGTCGCGGAGCAGGAGTCGCGCGGAAAGCAGGATGTCGGGGTCGTCGTCGATGACGATGCAGCGCCTGAACGG
>JAXDPG010000237.1:0-6432 GCA_034668485.1 Sphingomonadales bacterium | reverse complement strand
TCGCGTTGATGTGGTTTTACAAGCCTCTGGCTGGACTGCTGGACCGATCGACGAAGATTGGGTTAGGTCCTATATCCCTCGAAGCTGCCCAAAAGAAGCTCGAAGAGGTGAGGGTCGACAATAACTCCAAAGCCTATTTCAGCGCTGAGGAGATAAACGAACACACCGCCCGGTTTTCAAAGGTCTTGTCGGATCGGAGGCATGCCAATTTGCTCTGGGTCGATGACGATCCGGAACAAAATAAAGTCTTTGTGGACTTCCTGGAGCTATTCGGGATCAAAGTTGTGGTGGCAAGAAGCTTGCCGGAGGCTGTCGATCGTTTGCAGGAGAGATCGTTCTCGGCGGTAGTTACCGACTGGGATCGCCGGGGAGATCCCGCGCAGCAGAAGGCCCGGGCCGACGGAGAAAAACGATTTTGGGGGGCCGGCGCTCGACTGGGGCTGGTTTTCGCGAACAGCAAGTGCGAGCGGAACGTGATGATTTTCAGTTGGGAATCCACCCCCGACAAGGCCATCCCGCCCGGAGTGGCGATCGCCACCAACGACTATAACGTCTTGCTTCGGACGATCGCCAACATGATCGAGACACCGGTCGCAAGGTGCGTGCTTGACCCGAAGGCGGTCGCCGCGGTGCTGCCGACCAGGGAGGCGGGGACGGCATCCCCCGCTTCGCCCCCTTTGCCCACACCCAGCCGAATTCAAAAACAGTGACGTTTCACCCAAAGCCACCAAAGGACCAAAGAGGCCCGTGCGATTCCCACTGGCCGATGCCCATGGCCTGTCGAACAGAAGTCGGCTTTGGATCGCTCGTGGACGCATCCGAGTTCGATCCGGCCCGCGCACGGCTGCGGCGCCTTCGGTGCTTTGGTTGCTTTGGGTGAAACCCCGGCAACGACTGAGCGGCGGCGAAGATATAGGCCGTAATGGTTTTCGTCGGCCCCCTGCCGACGCCGGTCTTGCAAAAATTTGCACGGGCGCTTCCGATCAGCAGCGTACCGGGCCGCGATAGCGAGACAGAGCCGCGGACAAAAGAGGGCGATTTCTGGCGATTTCGAGCGATTCCCGGCGATTCCGTCAGGATTGCAGCGAGGTTTCAACTGCTTAACTTCTGCCCTGAAAACAACGACTTGGGCGGACGGGTGAGCGCACCGGCTTTCGTTTTCCGTGAACCGCCAGCGCTAATTTTCCGCTTTCCGCGGCAAAGCCGGCTGTTCGTTATATGTTCCACGTGAAACACGAATAAGTCTCACAACCTGGACTTCGCCCCCGGCGGGCTCAGCCGCTCACCCGGACCCACACCCAGCCCGCCAGCGCCAGCAGCATCGCCGCCACCGCCACGAACGGCAGCGGCATCCACCAGCCGTAGAGCAACACGCCCGCTGCCGGCGCGGCGATGTAGGCGACGCCGTTGACCGAGGTGACCATGCCGGCGACGGCGTTCTGCTCGTCCGGCTCCACCGCCAGCGAGGCGCCGCTGGTGAAGCCGGGGCGGAACAGGCCGAAGCCGATCGAGGCGACCGCGAAGCCCAGGGTGATGCCGTACATCGAGTCGGCGAGTCCGGTCAGAAGGGCGCCGGCGGCGGCGGCGAGGAGGCCCCAGAAGACGAGCTGGCGGGGGGCAAGGCCGAGGAACGGGATCAGCCCCCATTGGGCGATGAGGGTGGCGCCCGCGCCCGCCATCAGCACGATTGCGATCGACTGCTGGGCCTCGGCCAGCGGCACCCCGGAGCGGTCGATGACGAGGAAGCCGATGACTCCGAGCAAGGCGGCGTTGCCGTGGCCGCCGACCACGCCGATGACATGCCAAGGCAGAACCCTCGGATCGCGCCAGCGCAGCCGGCCCGGCCCGGCGCCGTCGCCGCCGCGGTCGCGGCTCCCGACCGGCATCCCGCCCATCGCCGGATAGTCGACCACCTCGCCCCGCGCCGCCGAGCGCGGCGTGTCGTCGGGCAGGCGCAAGGCGAGCAGGGCAAGGACGGCGGCGCCGATCGCGGCGAAGACGAACAAAGGCCCCGAGAGGCCGAGCGGCGGGAAGATGAACAGGGGCGCGATCGCCGGGCCGATGATCGTTCCGAGGCCGAACGACGACGCCAGGGCCGCCATATAGGCGGTGCGCTGCTCGCCCTCGGTGCGGGCGGCGATATAGGCCTGGACCGCCGGCGGCGAGGCCGAGCCCCAGGCGCCGTAGACGGCCCGGCCGAAGACGAAGATGACGAAGACGACGGTCCCGGAGATGAGGCCGTGAAGGCCGGCGGCGAGGATGGAGCCGCAGATCAGGGCCGAGGCGATGAAGCCGTAGAGGCCGAGGCGCATCAGCGCGCGGCGGCCGCGATGGTCGGCGCGGCGCGCCCAGTGCGGCGCCATCAGCACCCAGATCACCGCCGAAAGCGAGAAGGCGACCGCCACCCAGAGGTCGGCGACGTGGAGCTCGCGGCCGATCGCCGGCATCAGCGACTGCATCGCCGTATTGCCCGAGGCGGCGACCAGCATCACCGCGAAAAGCAACGCGAATCGCTCCCGGGGAAGGCTTGCGGCAGGGACCATGGGGAGCAAATCCCGGAAATGTAGCGTTTCGTCCCGGATTCGCCCCAAAGCGGGCCGCGGGTCGCCTCGCCCTTGCCATCGGGGCGTTGATTTGCCAACGCATCTTGCTGGCTACGGGATTACGAACGCTCATGACCTTTCCAGGCGAACAGGCTCAACGAACCCGCGCTTATGCGCGCCACGGCGCCAAGGGCGGTCCGTGGCTCATGTTCCTCAAGGGGTTCGTCAAGCACCCGGTGATGGTGGGGTCGGTGATCCCGTCCTCGAAGATGCTGATCGACAAGATGCTCGCCCCGGTCGACTGGGCGAATTGCAAATTGTTCGTCGAATACGGTCCGGGGGTCGGCACCTTCACCGAGAAGGTGCTCGAGAAACTGGCGCCCGACGCGACCCTTCTGACCATCGACACCAATGCCGATTTCACCTCCTATCTCAGCGCCAAGATCCGCGATTCGCGGCTTCGGGCGGTGACCGGCTCGGCCGCCGACGTTCGCGCCATCATGGCCGATTTCGGCTTCGAGGAGGCCGACTATATCCTCTCCGGCCTGCCCTTCTCCACTCTTCCCCCGGGCATCGGCCCGAAGATCGCGGAGCAGACCGCGGCGGCCCTACGCCCGGGCGGAGCCTTCCTGGTCTATCAATTCTCGCCCAAGGTGCTCGATTTCATCGCCCCCTATTTCGACCGGATCGACCGCGGCTTCGAATGGATGAACGTCCCCCCGGCGACCCTGTTCTGGGCCTGGCGCGGCTAGCGTCGGGGCAGCCCCACCTCCCTGAAGTTGAGCCGCTTGGCGATCCGGTAATCGGCGACGGCGACGATGAAATAGCCGATCGCCCACCTCAGCCGGTTGAGCCAGGTGCGGTTGCGCCGGTGGCTTGCCAGAGTGATCGGCTCCGAATCGGCGATCTCGCCGTCGACGAATCGGCGCATCGCCGACGCGAAGCCGGCATCGTCGACCCGAAGCATCATCTCGAGGTTGAGGAACAGGCTTCGCATGTCGAAATTGGCCGAGCCGACATGGACGACGTCGCCCACGACGAAGAGCTTGGTGTGGAGCTTGGTCGGCCTGTATTCGAATATCTCGACGCGCCGCTTCAGCAGCCACCAATAGGTGCTGCGCGCCGCGGCGATCGTCGCATTGTTGTCGGATTTCGACGCGGTCACCAGCCGCGCCCGGCCGCCCCGCCGCGCCACTCCGGCGAGGCGGCGCAGCATGCCCGGGCTCGGCGCGAAATAGGCCGCGACGACGTCGAGCCGCCGGGCGCTCCTCATGTCCCGGCGCACCGCCCGGGCCCAGGGGCTGAGCCGGCGGGCGGGCCCGCCGAACAGCCAGTGGAGGCGTCCGCTGGTGACGCTGCTTTGGTGGAGCATCCGCCTGAGGTCGCGGATGCGGGGATTGGCCGCCTGAGTCCAGTGGAACAGCCCGTCGAAATAGCCGGTGAGCCGACCGACGCTGTCGCCCTCGACAAGCAGGCCGATGTCGCGCCAGGCCCCCGATTCGACGGTCCCGAAATAATCGTCGGAGACGTTGAACCCGCCGATGATCACCCTGCGGCCGTCCGCCAAAGCGAGCTTCTGGTGGTTCCGCAGCAGGTAGCGGCGGCCGAACTTGGCGCTGAACCGGCAGAAGGCGGCCCCCGCCTCCTCCAGCGGCCGGAAGAAGTCGCGATTGGCGGTCGAGCCGAAGCCGTCGACGAGCAGCGACACTTTCACGCCCCGCCCCGCCGCCGCGATCAGCGCATCGCGCACCCGCATGCCCGAGGAATCGTCCATGAACATGTAATAGAGGAAGCGAAGGCTCTCCCGGGCGGTCTCGATCAGCTCGAGCAGGGCTTCGAGGCGATCCGGCCCGTCGGGAAGGAGGGTGAGACGGCTGCCCGCCACCTCCAGCGCGAGACCCGGCCGCTCCCCTTGCTCTTCCGCCATGGACGGGTGCATGTGCCCCTCCCGGGCGCAGGGCAAGCCCCTTCAAAACATTGACATCGCCGCCTCCCGTCCGTATCTCGCCCACTTCCCCATCCTGGTGCTGAGCGGAGCTGCTTTCATGGCGCGCGTTACCGTCGAAGATTGTGTCGACAAGATCCCCAACCGGTTCGACCTGGTGCTGCTCGCGGCCCAGCGGGCGCGGCAGGTTTCGGGCGGCGCCGAACTCACCATCGACCGCGACCGCGACAAGAATCCGGTCGTCGCCCTGCGCGAGATCGCCGAGGAGACGGTGAAGCCGAGGCAGCTCGAAGAGGCCCTCATCTCCGGCCTGCAGCGCGTCCAGGTGGACGACGACGAGGCCCCGGACGAGGTCGGCTCGCTCTCCGCTTCGGCCGAGGCGCTGCGCCTGACCGCCGCCGCTCCGCCGCGCAACAACAATGCCGGCGGCGACTACGAATAAGCCCGCGACGAGCGGCTACGCGCTCTTCGACACGGCGATCGGCCGCTGCGCCCTGGTGTGGCGCGGCGGCCTCGTCATAGGCGCGGCCCTTCCCGAAGCCTCGGACGAGCGCGCCCGGGCCGGCCTGGCGCGGCGCTTCCCCGGCGCGGTGGAAACCGATCCGCCGTCCTTCGCCGCTCACGCCATCGCCGGGATCGTCAGCCTGCTGGCCGGCGGCAAGACCGATCTCGGCGAGATCGCGCTCGACTTGGATCATGCCCCCGCCTTCGACCGAAGCGTGTGGGAAGCGGCCCGGCGCATCCCCTGCGGCGAGGTGCGAAGCTATGGCGACATCGCCCGCGCGGTCGGCGCGCCGCAGGCCGCGCAGGCGGTCGGGGTCGCGCTCGGCCGCAATCCCGTGCCGATCATCGTCCCCTGCCACCGGGTGCTCGCCGCCGACGGCAGGAGCGGCGGCTTCTCCGCACCCGGCGGCGTCGCCACCAAGTTCCAGATCCTGGAGATCGAGGGAGCCAGGCGGCCCGGCGAGCCCGATCTGTTCGAGTCGCTGCCGCTGAGGGTGAAGCCGAGCTAACCCCGTCATCCCGGCGAAAGCCGGGACCTCAGGACAAGAAGTCCCGGCAGGTTTCCATGAGTAACCGGCTTCCGCCGGGCCGACGGCTACGCCGCGTCGGCCTCGCGGGCGAGCTCGTCGCGGTCGACCCATTCCATGTCGCGCAGGCTGAGCGGGCGGCCGTCGGCGGCCTGGACGGTGATCGGAGCGATCGGCTGGCGCGTATAGCGGTCGACCAGCACCGGATTGCTGGCATGGCCCGAGATCCAGCGCTCGCCCCACTGACGCAGCGACAGCAGCACCGGAAGCAGGTCGCGGCCCTTGTCGGTCAGTCGGTAGGTGACCTTGCGGCGGTCGTCCGGATCGGGATCGCGGCGGAGGATGCCGTGCTCGACCAGCCGGCCGAGGCGGTTGGAGAGGATGTTGCGGGCGATGCCGAGATTGGTCTGGAACTCCTCGAAATGCCGGAGGCCGTTGAACGCGCCGCGCAGGATCAGGAACGACCAGCGCTCGCCGACCACCGCCAAAGCGGCGGAGATGCCGCACTCGGTGAACAGATCCCGCAATTGCTCCGCTCGGCTCATGGCGCGACCTTAGCTTTTTTCATGGCCGTAACATAAGACACAATTTTCCAGTTGCAATCTAAAACTGAACTCCCTAATAGGTTGCATATCGCAACCGAAAGGAGTCCGCCATGAACCGCCGTCTCACCTCCACACTGTTGGCGTTCCTGTTTTCCGCCTCGCTGCTCGGCGGCACCGCTTTCGCCGCAGCCGGGAATGGCCAGTACCGCGCCGAACCGGCGAGTCCGCCCACGGCGTCGCTGCTGATCGTCAAGGACATCGTCTGGCGCTGCGGCGCCGGCGGATGCGTCGCGCCGCGCAGCAACAGCCGCCCGGCGATCGACTGCTCGGCGCTGGCGCACGAGCTCGGCACTCTGCGCAGCTTTGCC
>JAXDPG010000236.1:0-6004 GCA_034668485.1 Sphingomonadales bacterium | reverse complement strand
TTCGAGGAGCATCACAAGGTCAAGTACACGACCGACGCGATCAAGGCCGCGGTCGAGCTCAGCGCCCGCTACATCAACGACCGCAAGCTGCCCGACAAGGCGATCGACGTGATCGACGAGGTCGGCGCGATGCAGATGCTGGTGCCGCCCAACAAGCGCAAGAAGACGATCACCACCAAGGAGATCGAGGCGGTCATCTCGACCATCGCCCGCATCCCGGCGAAGAGCGTCTCGTCCGACGACAAGAAGACGCTCGAGCATCTCGACCGCGACCTCAAGCGGGTCGTCTTCGGCCAGGATGCGGCGATCAACCGCCTCGCCTCGGCGATCAAGCTGTCGCGCGCCGGCCTTCGCGATCCCGACAAGCCGATCGGATCCTATCTGTTCAGCGGTCCGACCGGAGTCGGCAAGACCGAGGTCGCGCGCCAATTGGCCTCGATCATGGGCATCCCGCTGCAGCGCTTCGACATGTCCGAATATATGGAGCGCCATTCGGTCTCCCGGCTGATCGGCGCGCCTCCGGGCTATGTCGGCTACGATCAGGGCGGTCTCCTGACCGACGCCGTCGACCAGCATCCGCATTCGGTGCTCCTGCTCGACGAGATCGAGAAGGCGCATCCGGACCTGTTCAACATCCTCCTCCAGATCATGGACAATGGCCGCCTGACCGACCATCACGGCAAGACGGTCGATTTCCGCAACGTCATCCTGATCATGACCACCAATGCGGGCGCCAGCGACATGGCGCGCGAGGGCCTGGGCTTCGGCAACAACAGTCGCGAGGGCGAGGACGAGGAAGCGATCAAGCGGATGTTCACGCCTGAGTTCCGCAACCGCCTGGATGCGATCGTTCCGTTCAGCTATTTGCCGACCGAGGTGGTCGCGCGGGTCGTGGACAAGTTCATCCTCCAGCTCGAGCTTCAGCTGGCGGACCGCAACGTCCACATCGACCTCGACGAGGAGGCGCGCAAGTGGCTGACGTCGCGCGGCTACGACAAGCTCTACGGCGCCCGGCCGATGGGCCGTCTCGTCCAGGAGAAGATCAAGCAACCGCTCGCCGAGGAGCTCCTGTTCGGCAAGCTCATCCACGGCGGGGAGGTCAAGGTCACGATCAAGGACGATGCGCCGACCTTCGAGATCGTCCCCGCGGCGCCCAAGCCGTCGAAGAAACGAGGCAAGAAAGTCGAGCCCGAGGGCGAACAGGGCCAGCCCGAAGAGCAGGCCTAGGCGGGAAGGGCCGCTCCCGGGGGCGGCCTTCCCTTACGCCTGCTTTGTGGTAGAGGCCTGATTTCACACGCGTCCGGTTGGGCATGATGGAGCCGACCGTCTCAGCCTAGCATGGGAGTGCCGCCGTGGTTGCGAACGGCTTGAAGAAACAATGTCCCTCCTGCGGCCACGACGCCCGTCACGTCGTTTCGCGCACCGTCGACGTTTTCGAGTGCGAAGGCTGTGGGCTGCAGTTCGCCGAGGCGTCGGGCCCGGTCATGTGCACTCCGGACGAGTTCTTCCAAGACTGCCTGCTGTCGCTCGAGGAGCGCGAGGACATGGCGCGCGACATGGTTCCCCGCCGCAAGGCGCTCTACGAGAAGATGCTGGGGCGCGAAGTGCTGAGCGTGCTCGAAGTCGGTTGCGGCGACGGCGCCTGGGCCCCGGCGTGGCGGGAGGCGGGATGCGAATATACGGGCGTCGAATATCTCCCGGAAATGGCGGCGGACGCGCGCCAGCGAACGGGCGCCAACATCATCGCCGGAGAGTTCACCGCGCTCGACCTGCCCCAATTCGACGTCCTGTTCTGCTCCCAGGTCCTGGAGCATGTCGCCGAGCCGATCGCCTTTCTGCGCAAGGCCCGGCGCCACGCCGGCCTCTTGCACGTGGACGTGCCCAACCACGATTCGCTGGCGTCGACCGGGCGCAAGTGGCTCCACAAGCGGGAATATGGCTTCATCCAGCCCCCCCACCATCTGCGCGCCTATACGGCCAAGAGCCTGCGCTCGGCGATGGAAATGGCTGGCTTCGACGTCCGCTACTGCGCCGGCTTGAGGAACGACGATAAGGTGCTGGGCCAGCTCGTCGCCGCGCCGACCCTGCTCAACAAGATCATGTACAATGCGTCCGGCCTGATCGGCCGCGGCAGCCTGCTAGTCATGATCGGCCTTTCGGCCGGTGAGCGCGAGATCGCCGACCGTCATGAAAGCGAGCGGGTCGCGGCCGCCGGCTAGAGGCCCGGCCAACAGGGGAGACAGCCATGACTCAGACGCTCACCTTCTACACCAACCCGATGTCGCGCGGCCGGATCGTCCGCTGGATGCTCGAGGAGGTCGGCCATCCCTATGAGACGGTGCTGCTCGACTACGGTACCACCATGAAGGCGCCCGAATATCTCGCCGTGAACCCGATGGGGAAGGTGCCGGCGATCAGGCATTGCGATACGGTGGTGACCGAGGCGGGCGCGATCTGCGCCTATCTCGCCGACGCCTTTCCCGACGCGGGCCTGGCGCCGCCGTCGGCCAACGCCCGCCGGGGGCCTTATTATCGCTGGATGTTCTTCGCCGCGGGGCCGGTCGAGGCGGCGGTGACCGGCAAGTCGCTCGGCCTGCTCGCACCCGCCGACAAGAAGATGATGGCCGGCTACGGCTCTTTCGACGAGACGATCGACACGCTCGAACGGTGCGTCCGCTCCGGGCCCTACATTTGCGGCGACCAGTTTACCGCCGCCGACGTCTATGTCGGCTCGCAGATCGGCTGGGGGATGATGTTCGGCTCGATCGACAAGCGCCCGGCCTTCACCGACTATTTCGGGCGCATCAGCAGCCGTCCGGCGGCCCTGCGCGCCCGCGAGATCGACGACGCCCTGATGCCGGAGCAGAGCCGGCCGCAACCGCAGCAGAGCTGAGATGAGCAACCTCCGCGCGGCCGCGGTCGCCCTCTACGACCGCTTCACCCACGAAGGCATGGACCGCCGTGCCTTCATGGCCGAGCTGACCCGCCTCGCCGGCAGCGCGGCCGCGGCGTCGGTGCTGCTGGCCTCGATCGCGGCCGACCCCGCAGCCGCCGCCTTGGTGACCGCGGACGATCGGCGCCTCACCGCCCGCCGGATGAGCTGGCCCGTCGGCGCCGGCCGGACGATGAAAGGCTATCAGGCCGAGCCGCGCCGGGCGGCGGGGCCGCTCGGCTCGGTGCTGGTCGTCCACGAAAATCGCGGCCTCAACGCGCATATCGAAGACGTCGCGCGACGCCTCGCCGTCGCCGGCTACCGGGCGGTGGCTCCTGATTTCCTGTCTCCCATCGGCGGCACGCCTGCCGATGAGGACGCCGCGCGCGAGGCGGTCGGCAAGCTCGACCTCGCTTTGGCGGCGGCGGACGCGGTGGCGACCTTGCGACTGCTCAAGTCATTGCCCGGCAGCAACGGCAAGGCCGGCGCGGTCGGCTTCTGCTGGGGCGGCGGCATGGTCAACCGGGTCGCGGTGGCGGCCGGCAACGCGCTCGACGCGGGCGTGCCCTTCTACGGCCCCGCCCCCGATCCCGCGCTGGCGGCGCAGGTGCAGGCGCCGATGCTGCTTCATTATGCCGGGCTCGACGAGCGCGTGAACAAGACCGGCCTGCCGTGGCGCGACGCGCTTCAGGCGGCCGGCAAGACGGTCGAAACGCACGTCTATCCGGGCGTCAACCACGCCTTCCACAACGACACGTCCGCCGAGCGCTACGATGCGGCGGCGGCGAAGCTCGCCTGGCAGCGGACCCTGGACTTTTTCGGCCGCTACCTGGCCTGACTAGAGGAACCAGGCGGTCGCCGCGCCGATCAGCAGCAGCTTGACCAGCCAGCCGGCGGCGTGGCTCGACGTCACCAGAGGGTCGATCCTGATGAACATGGCGTTGGCCGCGAGCAGGGGCAGCGGCGCGATCAGCCATATCATCGCCGCGAGCTTCAGAGAGCCGCGTGCGTCGGTCTGGCCGAGCTTGTCGGCAAGCAGGACGAAGGCCGCGGAAGTGACGAGCGCCAGCGCTTGCGCCGCGGCGATGCGCTTGCCCTCGGCACCGCGGCGCCAGGTGTCGGGATGAAGATCGTAGCGGCGGTGGAAAATGACGCCCGCGAACAGCCAGTCGGCAAGCGAGCCGAGCACGGCTCCCGCCAGCGCGGCCCAGACGAGATTGAGGTCCATCGCTCACCCCCCCCTTCGGCCGTAACTTAGCACGGACGGACCGACGGCAAAAGAAAGGCCCGGCGCCGCCGCCGGGCCTCCCCTTTTCGCTTGGGCCGCCGCGCCTAGCGGCGGTCGCCCATGAAGCGGAGCAGAAAGAGGAAGAGGTTGATGAAATCGAGATAGAGGGTCAGAGCGCCCATGATCGCCGACTTGGCGACCATCTCGCCGCCGCCCTGCACCACGAAATACAGGCTCTTGATCTTCTGGGTGTCATAGGCGGTGAGGCCGGCGAAGAGCAGCACGCCGATCGCGCTGATCGCCAGGTCCATCGCGCTCGAGCGCATGAACATGTTGATCACCATCGCGATGATGAGCCCGAACAGGCCCATGATCAGGAAGGTGCCGAAGCCGGACAGGTCCTTCTTCGTCGAATAGCCCCACAGGCTGAGGCCGGCGAAGGCGGCCGCGGAGGCGAAGAAGGTCTGCGCCACCGATGCGCCGGTATAGGCGAGCAGGACGGTCGACAGGGACAGGCCCATCAGCACCGCATAGACCCAGAACAGGGCCCGGGCGGTGGCCGCGGACATCCGGTTGATGCCGAAGCTCAGCCAGAAGACCAATCCGAGCGGAGCCAGCATGACCACCCAGCCGAGCGGCGACGTGCTCCCGGTCTGGAGGTTGAACAGCGAAAGCACCGCGCCGCTGCGTACGAACAGCAGGGCGACGATGCCGGTGAGCAGGACGCCGGACGCCATGTAATTGTAAACCGACAGCATGTAGGACCGCAGGCCCGCGTCATAGGCGACGCTCTCCCGCCCGGCGGTACCGGCGGTCTGCGGCGAGACGGTCGCGCGCGGGTCAAATCCGTTAGCCATTTTGAAGTCTCTCCTCTGGCGGCCAAGTCGTGCCGCTCCGCCCAATATCGGGGGATCGCGGGGTACATTCAAGGAAAACCCGATGGGCGGCGCTCCGCCATTCCCGCTCTGCCCGGAATGACGTATTCCGAAGCCATGCACCGGCTGTTCGTCGCGATCCGCCCGCCCGGGCCGGTCCGCGCCCGGCTCCTCGACTTGATGGGCGGCGTCGCCGGCGCGCGATGGCGGACCGACGACCAGCTCCATTTGACGCTTCGCTTCATCGGCGAGGTCGACCGGCATCTGGCGCGCGACGTCGACGCCGCGCTGAGCGGGGTCCACCATCCCAGTTTCGAGATCGAGGTGAACGGCCTCGGCGTCTTCGACCGGCGCGGCGAACCGGCGACGCTCTGGGCCGGCCTCAGCCCCGTGGAGCCGTTGCGCGCCCTCCACAAGAAGATCGACCAGGCCCTCGTCCGCGTCGGCCTGGCGCCCGATCGGCGCGCCTACACGCCGCACGTCACCCTCGCCCGGCTTCCCCGCGGCGCCGGGCCGGTGGGACCCTTGGTGGAGCAATCCGGCGGCATCGGCAGCCCGCCCTTCGCGGTTCGCGACTTCCGCCTCTACGAAAGCCGCCTCACCCCGGAAGGACCGGCCTATACGATTGTCGAACGTTATTCGCTCGGCTGAGCCGACCGCTCGCGCCGCCAAAGCAGGAAGGAATAGACGATCGGCACGACGAGCGCCGAGGCGATGGCGAGCATCTTCCTGGTCATTGAGCTTCTCCCTTGCGCTCGGGCGCGACTCCCAACCGGCCCATGAAGCCCAGCAGCACTTCCTCGAGCGTTGAGAGGTTGATGCTGTAGGTAATGGTGGTGCCGCGCTGGTCGGCCTGGATCAGCCCCGCCTCCTTCAGCTTCGCGAAATGGCCCGACATGGTCGGTTTCGAGACGTCAAAGGCCTCCGCCAACTCGCCCGCGGTCCTCGATCCGCGTTTGAGGCGCTCGA
>JAXDPG010000235.1:0-5353 GCA_034668485.1 Sphingomonadales bacterium | reverse complement strand
CCGAAAGCGAGAATTTGGCGCTGTTCTGGTCGATGTCGCCCAGGGTCGCGATCCGGATCGTCTGGCTGAGCGCCGCCGTCGTCACGCCGAGGTCGGCGGCGAGGTCCAGCCTCGGCTTGATCGTGATCTCCGGCCGCTGGAGCTCGCCGTTGATCCGCGGCGCCCTGATCTCGGGCAGCTTGCGCATCTGGGCGATGATCCGCTCGGCGGCCAGCTCGATCTTCGCCGGGTCGTCGCCGACCAGAGTGAGGTTGAGGTCGCGGCCGCTTTGGTTCCCCGCCTGCGACTGGAAGTTGATTCGGGCGTCGGCGATCCCCTGCAGCTCGGGCGAGTAAGCGCGCTCGAACTCGACGCTGGTCCGCTTGCGGTCCTTCTTCAGGGTGACGAACAGCTCGGCGCTGGTCGGGCTGACGTCGGCGAAGGCGTTCTCGACCTCGGGCTTCGAGCGCATCAGCCGGACGACCTCGTTGGCGACGACGTTGGTGCGCTCGAGCGTCGAGCCCGGCGGCATCTCGATCTGGACCTGGCTGAAGTCGAGGTTGAGCGGCGGCTGGAAGGTCATCGGCAGCGTCGCGAAGGCGTAGATGGTCGCGGCGAAGGCGGCGACCCCGATCAGCATCGTCTTCCAGCGGTTGCTGAGCGACCAGCGCAGCATTCCGACATAGCGGTCCATCAGCCAGCCTTCGCCATGGCTGGCCTTGCCCTTGGCCTTGAGGAAATAGGCGGCGACGAGCGGCGTGATCAGCCGCGCGACGGCGAGGCTGGTGAGCACGGCGGCGACCACGGTGAAGCCGAAATTCTTGAAGAACTGCCCTGAAATGCCCGGCATCAGCCCGACCGGCATGAACACGGCAACGATCGAGAAGGTGGTCGCGACGACCGCAAGGCCGATCTCGTCGGCGGCGTCGATCGCCGCCTGGTAGGCCGATTTGCCCATCCGCATGTGGCGCACGATATTCTCGATCTCGACGATCGCGTCGTCGACGAGGACGCCGGCGACGAGGCTCAGGGCGAGCAGGCTGAGGCCGTTCAGCGAGAAGCCCATCAGGTCCATGAACCAGAAGGTCGGAACCGCGGAGAGCGGGATGGCCAGCGCCGAGATCGCCGTCGCGCGCCAGTCGCGAAGGAAGAGGAGGACGACGAGCACCGCGAGCACCGCGCCCTCGACCATCGCCTCCATCGCCGACTTGTACTGGTCCTTCACATAGTCGACGCTGGTGAACATCTGGGTGAAGCGTACCTTGGGGTTGTCCTTCTCGAGCTGCTTCAGCGCCTTCATCGCATGGTCGTAGACGGTGACGTCGGAATAGCCCTTGGCGCGGGTGATCCGGAAGCTCAGCACCTGGCGGCCGTTCATGGTGGCGAGGCTGCGCTGCTCGGCATAGGCGTCGCGCACGTCGGCGATCGCGGACAGCTTGACCGAACGTCCGCCGGGCAAGGAGATCTGGGTCTCGCCCAGGGCGTAGGCGCTGGCGGCGTTGCCGAGGACCCGCACCGACTGCTCGGAACCGGCGATCTCGGCGCGCCCGCCGGCGGCGTTGATGTTGACCTGCCGGAGCTGCGCGTTGACCTGGCCGGCGGTGAGGCCGTTGGCCTGCATCTTGGCGGGATCGAGGATGATCCTGATCTCGCGGCTGACTCCGCCCGAGCGGCGCACCTCGGCCATGCCCTCGACCGAGAGCAGCCGCTTGGCGACCGTGTTGTCGACGTACCAGCTCAGTTCCTCGAGCGACATGTCGCTGGTCTCGGCCGAATAGATGCCGAGCGGTCCGCCGGCGATGTCGACGCGCTGCACCCGCGGCTCCAATATGCCTTCGGGCAGTTCGCTGCGTATATTGGCGACGGCGTCCCGGACGTCGTTGACTCCGCGGTCGACCGGAGTGCCGATGACGAACTGGACGAAGGTCTGCGAAGAGCCCTCGCCGACGGTGGAGCCGATCTCGTCGACTCCGTTGATGCCGCGTACCGCCGCCTCGATGCGCTGGGTGACCTGGGTCTCCATCTCGGTCGGCGCCGCGCCGGGCTGCGCGACGAAGATGACTGCGGCAGGGAATTCGATGTCGGGATTGTCGTTGACGTCCATCCGCATGAAGCTGACCAGCCCCAGGAGGGTCAGCGCGGCGAAGAGGACGAGCGGGAAGACTGGATTGCGGATCGCCCAGCTGGAGATGTTGCGCATGAGCTGAACCTAGGACGCGGGGACGGGGGTGGAAACCCCCTCTCCCGCTTTTGGCGGGAGAGGGATGCAATCATCACTCCGCCGGTTGCACCGCCGCCGGACCGTGGTCGCCGGGTCCCTTGTAGGTGAGCAGCCGCCCCACCTTCGGGCCCAGCCACCGCTCGAAGCTGTCGGCGAGGCTGAAGCCGGCCGGCACGATCACCAGCGTCAGCACGGTCGACAGGATCAGGCCGCCGATCACGACGATCCCCATCGGCGCCCGCCAGCTGCCGTCGCCGGAGAGCGAGATGGCGGTCGGAAGCATTCCGGCGACCATCGCCACCGTCGTCATCACGATCGGCTGCGCGCGCTTGTGGCCGGCGTCGGCGATCGCGTCGTCCTTGTCGACGCCCTTGCCCATCTCCTCGATCGCGAAGTCGATCAGCAGGATCGAATTCTTGGCGACGATGCCGAGCAGCATCAGGATTCCGATCAGCACCGGCATCGACATGGCGTTGCCGGTCAAGTGGAGCGCGATCGCCCCGCCCAGCGGCGCCAGCAGCAGCGAGCCCATGTTCACGAAGGGCGGCAGGATCCTCTTGTAGAGCAGCACCAGCACGGCGAAGACCAGGAAGATCCCGGCCACCACGGCCATGATGAAGTTCGAGATCAGCTCCTGCTGCATCTTCTGCTCGCCCTGGCGGGCATGCTCCACCCCGGCGGGGAGGTTCTTGTAGGAAGGCAGCTGCTGGATCTTGCTCATCGCCTCGACGACGCCCGGGGCGAGATCGGCGCCGACGACGATCCGGCGCTGCTGGTTGAAGCGCTGGATCTGGGTCGGGCCGGCGCCGAAGCCGATCTTGGCGACGACCTTGAGCGGCACCGAGCCGCCGCTGGTCGTCGGCACCGGCAGATTCTCGATGGTCGAGAGGTTCTGCCGGGATTCCTCGTTCAGCGAGACCCGGATCGGGATCTGCCGGTCGGACAGGGAGAATTTGGCGCTGTTCTGGTCGATCTCGCCCTGGGTGGCGATCCGGATCGTCTGGCTGAGGGCCGAAGTGGTCACGCCCATGTCGGCGGCGAGGTCGAAACGCGGCGTGATGGTGATCTCGGGCCGCCTCAGATCGCCCTCGACTCGAGGCGCCTTGACCTCGGGCATCTTCTTCATGTCCTGGACGAGCGCGTTGGCCGCCTGGTCGAGCTTCACGGGATCGTCGCCGGACAGCATGATTCCGACGTCGCGGTTGCCGAAGCCCTGCTGCGAGCGGAAATAGACCCGGGCGTCGGCGATCTCGCGCAGCTTGGGCGCGGTCTGGCGCTCGAACTCGCTGCTGGTCCGCTTACGATCGTCGGCGAGCGTGATGTAGATGGTGGCGCCGCCGACCCGGATCGAGGCGAAGGCCTTGAGGACGTCAGGTTCCTTGCGGATGATGTCGGCCGCCTGGCTGGCGACGCGCTGGGTCTGCTGGAGAGTCGAGCCCGGCGCCATCTCGACGGCCACCGAGCTGAAGTCGCCGTTGACGTTGGGCTGGAAGGTGAAGGGGAGCGTGCCGAAGGCGACGATGGTCGCGCCGAAGGCGGCGACTCCGATCAGCATCGTCTTCCAGCGGTGGACCAGCGACCAGTGGAGCAGGCCCATATAGCGGTCCATCAGCCAGCCCTCGCCATGCTTGGCCGGGCCCTTGGCGCTCAGGAAATAGGCGGCCATGAGCGGCGTGATCAGTCGAGCGACCATCAGGCTGATCAGGACGGCGACGACGATCGTCATTCCGAAGCTCTTGAAATACTGCCCGATCAGGCCGCCCATCATGCCGACGGGGAGGAACACGGCGACGATCGAGAAGGTGGTCGCGACGACCGCGAGTCCGATCTCGTCGGCGGCGTCGATCGCCGCCTGGTAGGCCGATTTGCCCATCCGCATATGGCGCACGATATTCTCGATCTCGACGATCGCGTCGTCGACGAGGACGCCTGCGACGAGGCTCAGCGCGAGCAGGGTCACCCCGTTCAGGGTGAAGCCCATCAGGTCCATGAACCAGAAGGTGGGAATGGCCGAGAGCGGGATGGCGACGGCCGAAATGAGGGTCGCGCGCCAGTCGCGAAGGAAGAGGAGGACGACGAGGACGGCGAGCACCGCGCCCTCGACCAGGGCCTCCATGGCGCTGGTATACTGCATTTCCGTATATTTGACGCTGGTGAACAGCATCCGGAACTTGATCTTGCCGCCGCTCTCCTTCTCCAGCTTCTGCATCTCTTTCTCGGCGGCGCGCCAGACGGTGACGTCCGAGAACCCCTTCGCCTTCTCGATCGAGAAGCTCAGCACCTGACGCCCGTTCATCAGGGCGACGTTGCGCTGCTCGGCATAGAGGTCCCTGACCGTGGCGATCGAGGAGAGCTTGACGGTCCGGCCGTTGCCGACGGCGATGTTCTTCTCGCCGAGGTCGCGGGCATCCACGGCATTGCCGAGCACCCGGACCGACTGCTCGGAGCCGGCGATCTCGGCCCGCCCGCCGGCGGCGTTGACGTTCGTCGCCCGGAGCTGGGCGTTGACCTGGGCGGCGGTGATGCCGTTGGCCTGCATCTTGACCGGATCGAGGATGATCCGGATCTCGCGGCTGACGCCGCCGCCGCGCGACACGTTGGCCATGCCGGGAATGGCGAGCAGGCGCTTCGAGATCGTGTTGTCGATATACCAGCTGAGCTCTTCCAGCCCCATCGCCGTCGATTCCACCGCCATGTAGGCGATCGGGCCGCCGTCCGCTTCCTCGCGCACGACCTGCGGTTCGAGGATCCCGTCCGGCAGGTCCGAGCGGATGTTGGCGATGGCGTCGCGGACGTCGTTGACGGCGCGATCGACCGGAGTGCCCATGTCGAACTGGACGAAGGTCGAGCTGACGCCCTCGCGGGCGGTCGACTGGATCTCGTCGACGCCGTTGATGCCGCGGATCGCCGCCTCGACCCGCTGGGTCACCTGGGTTTCGAGCTCCGACGGCGCGGCGCCGGGCTGGACCACGGTCACCGTGGCCGCCGGGAAGCTGATGTCCGGATTGTTGTTGACGTCCATGCGCATGAAGGTGACCAGCCCGAGGAGGGCCAGCGCCGCGAACAGCACGAGCGGGAAGACCGGGTTGCGGATCGCCCAGCTGGAAATGTTACGCATGTCGGTCCGTCTCCGTCAGGGCGGGGTCAGCGGGG